>JBAWVS010000006.1 GCA_037147175.1 bacterium | reverse complement strand
TAAAGGAATAAGAATAGTTGATGCATCAAGCGAAGAAAAATTAAAACAATCTATAAAAGAAGTTTCGGAAGAAACAATTAAATCGATCAATAATATGTCTGTTATGAAAAAATTAACACTGAGAAGTATAGTTCTTCTTAATAAACTTTCAGATATCTCTTATTTATTAATAGGAACAATACCTGATTTAAAATTAAAAATACAGAGCGGTATAAAATATGGTGGTTATAATCCGAGTTTTAACTATGTAATTAGCGGAAGAACGGGATCTTTACTTCATGAAATAGGTCATGCAATTAATAAAAATAAAAACTTTTTTACAAGAATACCTTTAAGGCTTAAAATAGTCTCTTCTCTTGTTTTAACGCCTCTGGCTATACTTACTGCTATGTTCCACAAAAAAGAAAATAATAATCCTGAAAATAAAACTTTTTTGACAAAAACAAAAGACTTTGTAAAAGAACGTATCGGACTTACAATTGCAGTGCTATCGCTGCTTTCACTTGTGGAAGAAGTCCTTGCTTCATTAAGAGCCTTTAAATTTACAGAAAAATCAAAATTAATGACTGAAGCAATAAAAAAAGAACACAATAAAATTCTTTTAATGGCTTTTGGCACTTATGTTGCAGATGCGGCAATTTTAACGGGAATGGCGAAAACAGCAGTTTGGGTTAAAAATAAAGTAACAGGGGACAAGTAATTTAAACTTGACTAAAGATAATAAAAGAATTTTTAACTGGTATCTGCTTGAATATTCTGCTATCTTATAAATAGAGAGTTTATAAAATTTTTATGATTGATAAAGATAAAAAATGAGTGATATTGAACAGAAAAAATACGGGTTTGATTTCGAACTGGATGATTTCCAGAAAGAAGCAGCCGAACATATAAATAACGGCAAAAGCGTTGTGGTCTGTGCGCCTACAGGCGCAGGAAAAACCGTAATCGCTGAACAGGCAATAATTCGTGCTATAGAACAAAATAAAAGAGTTTTTTATACCACACCTTTAAAAGCTTTGAGCAACCAGAAACTCAATGATTTCTCCGCGAAATACGGTGAAGACAAGGTTGGATTGCTGACAGGAGATACTTCCTTAAATAGAGATGCACAGATTGTTGTAATGACAACGGAAGTTTTCAGAAATATGCTTTACGGAACAAGCCTTGGAAAGGTTGAGGAAAACCTTAAAAATGTTCAATATATAATTTTAGACGAAGTTCATTATATGAATGATGAGCAAAGAGGCACTGTATGGGAAGAAAGCATTATTTACTGCCCTAATAACATTCAGATAATTGCTCTTTCTGCAACTATAGCAAACGCTGAAGAGCTTACTAATTGGATAAACAATGTTCATAGCCAGACAGAACTTGTAAATAGTGATTTTAGACCTGTACCGTTAAGGCATTTTTACTTCGCACCATCAATGGATACCAAAATTGTCCCGCTTTTTAACGGAAATGGAACTAAAGGACTTAACAACACCATTAAACCCGAAAAAAGACAGCCAAGATTTCAGCAAAGGGGTCGGGAAGAAGAAAAAACCCATGTTAAACTCGTTAAAATCCTGAATGATAAAGACATGCTTCCTGCCATTTATTTTGCATTCAGCAGGAAAAAATGCAACAAATACCTTGAAGACTGCACTAAATTAAAGCTTTTAAACGAATTTGAAGAAAGAAGACTCTCTCAAATTATAGACGAATATGTTCTTGATAATCCGTATTTAGCTAAAAGCAAGCAGCTTGAGTTTTTATATTCAGGAGTTGCTTCGCACCATGCCGGTTTATTGCCGGGCTGGAAGGGTTTAATAGAAAAACTGTTTAAACAGGGACTTATTAAAGTAGTGTTTGCCACAGAAACACTTGCTGCCGGTATAAATATGCCCGCCAGAACAACAATAATAAGCTCTATAAGCAAACGCTCAGATGACGGTCACAGGATTTTAACTCCGAGTGAGTTTCTCCAGATGTCGGGAAGAGCAGGAAGACGCGGTATGGATGAAGTCGGCTACGTTGTAACCCTTGGAGATTCTTTCCATCATCCGGAAGAAATTGCTGCACTTGCCTCTGCTGCTGCAAATCCTTTGGAAAGCAGGTTTACCCCGAGTTATTCAATGGTTCTTAATTTGCTTCAAAGATTTTCTCTAGAAGATTCCCGCGAACTTATCCTTAAAAGTTTCGGGTATCACACCGCTACAGAAAGATTAAAACCTCTTTATACAGAGCAGGAAAGAATTAAAAAGATTGTTGAAAGTATAGAAAACTTCCAATGTCCATTTAAACTTACTAATCAGGATGTTGAGGAATATAACAAGAATAAAAATCTCTATATTCAACATAAAAAAATAACAAAAACTCTCAAAAGACAGGCTCAGGAAGCCGGCATGCATAATGCCCCCGAAGTTTTGGAGTATGAAAATAAAACAAGAGAGCTTCACGAAAAAGTTTCACAATCAAAATGTGAGATTTGCAGAAAATACCAGAAACATATAAAAGATCTGGAAATTTTACCGAGATTTACAAAAAAATACAGAAAAATAAGCGAAGCCATTGAATATGAAAAAGATATTTATTGGCGTCAGTTCTTGAATTTAATGAAAGTTGCAGAAATCACAGGACACCTCGAAAGAAATTATCCTACGCCAAAAGGCTTAATGACCGCTACGGCAAGGACAGAAAACGAGATTTTCTTTATAGAACTCATAGAAAAAGGACTTTTAAACGATCTTTCTCATTCAGAACTCGCTGCGATTCTTTGTGCGGTCGTAACCGAAGATGTCAGAACAGAAACTTACCAAAAATACAGAATGGGCAAAAAAATCAGGAAAACTCTTCATGAATCCAATGAATTAAGAAGATCACTTTTGCGTATTCAGCAGGAAAATGATGTAAATGTTCCGATATTCCTGAACGCTGATTATTCATCATTAATTGAACAGTGGGTTCTCGGCGAAGAATGGGAAGCCCTTTTTGACGGACTTGAAACAGGCGAAGGCGACATCGTGAGAGTTTTCAAAAGAACTATTGATCTTTTAAGGCAGCTTATGAATATAAAAGGAGTGCCGGAAGAGCTTGCAAAAAGTGCCGGCATGGCGATTGACTGCATTAACCGCGATCCGATAACTGAAATATTTTAGTTAATACCTTTTTGAAAATTTTGTAAAACTAAATCAATTCTCCTGTTAAAGAGACCATATAGTCCTTCAAAAAGATATTTTTACCTGATTGCTCAAGTGCTTCTTTGATTATCATTTCAACACCACCGCAGCAGGGAACTTCCATATGCACGATGGTTACGGATTTAATTTCCTGTGTTTCAAAAATACGGGCAAGTTTCTCTACATAAACATTTAAATCACTGTCCAATTTAGGACAAAGCATTATAAGAACTTTGTTTTTTAAGAATTTTTGATGAAAATTCGGATACGCAAAAGCTGTACAATCCGCTGCAATGAGCAAATCAGCATTTTTAAGATAAGGAGCATCAGGATTTAATAATTTAAGCTGAATAGGCCAATTATTCAATTCTGACTGCAAGTTTACAACTTGCGTCGGCTGCAAAGAAGGCTGTTTTTTTATCAGGCTTAAATCTTTCTGCAAAGTCCCCGGACAGCCACAGGCAAGGGGTTTTACTTCAAACACGGGAACTTCGAAATCATTTTTCTTTAAATAATCTATAGCCTGATTAAAAAATTCATCCTGCCCATGGTCTTTAAGATGAAAGAGGTGGGCTTTAATTACGTTTGTCCCGCCTTTTACAACGTTTTCCATAACTTTGTACTCATTGTAAGGTTCGGCTTCTCTTTCTTTTGTTGTCATTGCGCCTGTCGGACATGTTTTTATGCAGGCACCAAGCCCATCACAAAACAAATCGCTTACAAGTCTTGCTTTTCCGTCAATAAGCTGAAGCGCACCTTCGGGGCAATCAGGAATACAAACACCGCAACCGGTACATTTTGATTCATCAATCTCAATAATTTTTCTTTTCATTTGTTTTTAGCTCCTATTGGCATATTGGTACTGAAATACTTATTTTTGTCAAAAAAATACTACATAAAATCTGTTAATTTTGTATTAATAAAAAAGTCTTCAACCTGTTTATTGATAGAACCCATTAAATCACCCATTATGCAAGTTTGGTTGCATGAAGGTTTGCTTAAAAGACATGTTGAAGGCTTAAATTTCCCGTCAATTGCTTCGTAAACCTCAAGGAAATTAACGTCCTCAGGGTTTTTAGCCAGCCTAAAGCCTCCTTTGTTGCCTTTAATTGAAGCAACAAGCTCAGCTTTTACCAATCTTTGCAGAACCTTAGAAAGGTGATTTGCTGATACATCAAGCTGATTTGCTATATCTTTTACCGATACAAGCTCATTCTGTTTTTTAGCCAGAATAATCATTGCATGCAAGGCTATAGAAGCCGCTTCTGAAATTTTTAAAATGTTGCTCATTTTTAACTTTTCTTTAATTACCTAATTAGTATCTTGGTACTATAATACTAATTAGATTTTATTTTGTCAAGTTACTAAATTTTATTAACTTATGTAAATATTGTAAACCTTTTTACATAATTTTTTGTTAAATCAGAAATACATCTTTAAAAATCAGAAATAGAGGGTTAGTATAAACATGTTGAATTATATAATCAGTGAGAATTATGAAAAAAAACGGTTCTGCTTTAATTCTTGTAACAACACTATCAAGCCTTCTTTTGCTTGTTGCGATAGCAGCAAGCGTAAATGCGGTTTCGGATATGAATATAACTTCTGAAGAAAAAATCAGAACTGATCTTGATTTTGCGTGTGAATCAGGACTTAATAGGGCAAAAACAAAAATTGAACAGTCTTTTAATAATGAAAATCTTAATATATTAGAGCCGTTTGTTACTTTTCAAGGAACAGAAGCTGATGATACAGGTTTAGTTCCGCAAGAAAAAGCTTTTAATGACGAACAATTCAGCTCTTTTGGTCCTGATTACTATTCTTTTACCTTAAATTCAAACGGTGGAAGTAAAAAAATATATGTTAAATATGCTATCACAAGTGATAGAGATGTTAACGAAAATAACGGATGGTTAAAATCAGCCGAACACACAACAAATAAAATAAAAGTAGAATCTATTGCTTACTCTCTCGGGTATGGTTGGGTTGGAATGACAGAAAATGTCTTTGCACAAAGAACCAGTTTGTTTATGTATCAAATATTTTTTGAAAATGATCTCGAAATACTGCCCGGGGCAAACTTTAACCTTAAAGGGCTTATTCATACAAATGAAAATATGTATTTAAATTCTGAAGCCACTTTAAGTATTCTTACAGACAGCCTTACTGCCGCAGGCAGCATAACCAGAGGAAGACTCGACAGTAATGCCGTTAACGGTACAGTTAAAATTACATCTGCGGATCAGGATGGAACTCTTGAAACAATGAGTAATAATGAGGACTCTGATAATACAAACTGGGAATCTCTAGCAAAAGAAAGATGGAAGGGAACTGTAAAAGATAGTAAGCTTGGAGCAACAAGGCTTGAAGCCCCAAAACTCAAATCTTTCGAACCGGGCGGCTATTACAGTCAAAATGCAGGAATTAATATTAATGTAAAAAACGAATCAGGAATTGTTAGTTACGAAATTAAATATAATGGAACTGCAAAAACATTCACATCTGCACAACTTAACGGCGCTCTGGCCGAAAAAACAATATATGATTACAGGGAATATCCTTCAGGGAGCGTTCCTAAAAATAATACACCAGTAAAAGTTACTAACGTCGATATTAATAAACTGAAAACTGCTCTAGGGTACTACCCTGACAACGGTATTGTATATATGACAAGAAGTGATGCTGTTGCTGATAATGACGGCAACCAATATAACCCTGATCCTAACAGAGTAGTAAGCGGTTTCAAAATAATTAACGGTTCTACATTGCCGGGAGCAACGACTTTAGTAAGCAATGATCCTGTTTATTTACAGGGTGACTTTAATAAGCATACATCAACAAATCAAAGTCAGGACACATGGAAGCCTTGTGCTGTTATTGCAGATGCGGTAAGCCTTCTTTCAAATTCATGGAGCGATACCAAAAGCAACTGGAAAGACAGTACTGTCAATTCAAGTAAAACATTGCCTGTAGCTTCAAATACCCAATACAATATGGTTCTTTTAACCGGTAATGTGCCTACTAAATTTGGGCAGTACAGCGGCGGATTGGAAAATTTCCCCAGATTCCTTGAAAATTGGAGCGGAAAAACAGTTGATATAACAGGCGGATTTATTCAATTGTTTAGAAGTAAATATGCTACGGGTAAATGGGGTGGCGATTATTATAGTGCGCCTACAAGAGACTGGAAATCTGAAGACAGGTTCTCTGACCTGAATAATCTGCCTCCCGGGTTTACGGATATGTTTCCAAGTGCAGCAATAGGCATTACTTTTTCTGACTGGAGGCAGATTAGCAAGGATGAGGCAGATCTTGTTGCAACGGATTAACAATATAAATAATAAAAAAAGAGGAATTTCTCTTTTTGAATTATTGCTGTCAATAGTTCTTTTATCTGTGCTTCTAACAATGGGATTTAGTGCTTTTGACTCTTCAATCAAGGACCAAAACACACAAAGTGCAACAGAACAAATCATTTCTGCCATTAAAAAATCCAAATATTATTCACGTTCAAAAGGAGTCGTTACCTCATTAAGCTTTCCTGTCGGAAGTAATACTTATTCTATAAGCGCAGATGGAACAACTATAAGCAATAGTGATTTTTTTGACGCTACATCCGGTAAATTGCCAAAAAATATAAAAATAATTCAAAATAACTGCGCTACAGTGAATTTTTATGTTGACGGCTCGCCTGTTGATTCTTCAAACAATCCGATTGCTTCAGACTGCTCTATTAAGGTCGGTTATGCCGGCGGTGCTCAAAAAACTATTACAATAAAAGGTAATTCTGGAAATGTTTTTTACCAATAAAAAGAGAATAAACTATAATCAGATACACAAAGGCTTTAGTCTTATTGAAATTTTAGTGTCAACAATTGTGCTGTCTATTCTTATGCTTGGTTTTGCGGGATTTACTTCCGGCGTTTTCGATGTTTCAGCCAGTCATGCAGGTCAAATTAAAAGCGTAAATGAGGCAAGATTTTCAACAGAGCGAATAATTACACAGATAAATAAGTCTGCTTACATTTATCCTTCCGATGTCAGTCTTTCGTTATCAGGTAAAAGCATAAATACTTTGAATTCTGTGGCAATGCTTATCCCCGAAGACGATGGAAAATACAGGTTTGTCGCATACTATTTAACAGCTAACACCAAAGGTCTGTCAGATTTATACGAATTTTTTTCTAACGTAACTTATGCTTGGAGTGAAAATACTTGTCCTGCATATAATATTTTAAGTTTTAGCGGAGATTCTTCTGTTATTGCAAATGATATAGATAAAAATAATACTGCATTAGAGTATATTCTTAACTATCAAAATGCGCCTACAGACAAAGTTCTCAAAGGAGAGGTATCAAACATTATTGCATCTAATAAATATGCTCTGATAAAAGGTATTTACTGGAAAATTTTTCAGGGAACAACTCAGGATCAGGTAATACAACTCAAAGGAATTTCAAGAAATGTGCCAAGGTTTTTTGAATAAAAAAAATAATTTTAATTATTCTGTCTCAAAAGGATATACACTGCTTGAAGTGCTTATATCCATTGTATTTTTCGCTATTATTACCGTCGGATTAAGTCTTCCTATAAGCAGTTCCATTTCTTTAACTGTTGATAATAAGAATATCAATGCCGCAAATAATCTGGCGAGAAGCTATTTAGAGGATGTCGAAGCAAAATGGACGATACAAAGTAATTTTGATGCAGGGACACTTATTGCCGTAACAGATGTTTATACTAACAACAAAAAATATAATGTCACTGTAACTTCTGAAAATATTTCTACTGATAATAATGGTGTAGTAATCGTCAGGAGGATAAACATAAAATATAAAAACACCAAAGGCAAGCTTTTAACGGATATTTACTATGATTATGACCGCCCGGGTAATGTATAAAATTAAGCTAATCCGCCAATTCCAAGACCAAATATGGCAAAATCATATTTTACAGGGTCAATAGCATCAAATTCTTTGAGTTTTTCTGTTATTTCTTCCGCGGTTTTCCAGTCATTGCTTTTTCTTTCGGTCAATTTCCATTTTCTGGAAATCCTTGCTACATGAGTATCAAGCGGTATTATAAGTTTGTTTGCAGGAATGTTTTTCCAGATATTCAAGTCAACAGAGCTTTTTCTTATCATCCATTTAAGAAAAAGGTTCAATCTTTTACAGGCACTACCCAACTCAGGACTGGGGATAAGATGAAATAAACCCCTGCATGTTGTTTCATCACAAGGGATATAGCTTCTCAGTAACTGCACAAAATTTGTCAGGCTGGCTTTAATGTTTTCTTCATCAGGAACAAATCCTTTCATAAAAGCCTTTTCTAAAGTGCCGTATTCTTTTAAAGCTTGTCCAATAACATAAATTAAGAGAATTAAATCTCTTTCCTGAGTATATCTGTAAACAAAACCTTTAAAAAGTTCAGCATCCCTGTCTATATCAAAATTAATGACAAATTCGGCAGGGCTGTCATTAAAAATTTCATGGACTTTCATCAAAGTTTCTACGATTTTTTTTCGATTTCCGTAAGCAAGACAAGAAGATATTAATCCCGAAACTTCTATATCGGACTGGCTTTTGAATTTATGGGGAAACTGTAGGGGGTCATCTTTTATGAAATCAGGAATTTCGTATGTTTTTACGAGTTCATCCAGATATTCTTTGGTTAGCTTTTGCAACTTTAAAACCCTTTCATGTAAATTCCAAAATATAAAATTGAGGCTAATCCTACTGTCCAGCAGTAAATTGCAAAAACATTAAGTTTATTGTTACTTAAAAATTTAATAAAATATTTTATGCAAAAATATCCTACAACCATTGCAATCAGTGTGCCTGTTATAATCGCTGACCAGTTGAAGTTTGTAATTTCGCCTGTTTTTATAAAACTCAGCGATTCAGAAACAACAGCAAGAAGAATTATAGGAATGCTTAAAAGAAATGAAAATCTTGCGGCCGTTGTTCTGCTGAGTCCCGTTGCCAAACCTGTTGAAATTGTCAGGCCTGAACGGGAAAGTCCATGAAATATTCCTGCAAGAGCTTGCGCTATGCCTATTGCAACTGCTCTTTTCCAGCCTACCAGATTTATTTTTTGATTAAATTTATTTGAAATAAATTCAGTGGAAAATAAAACTGTTCCTGCAATTATTAAAGCAATTCCTACATAAGCAGGTTTTTGTACCAGAGTTTCCGCAATATCTTTAAACGGGTAAAACACTGCGATTGTTGCAAGCGTTCCTGCCAGCACATTAAGAAAAAATTTGGATTCTTCATTTGAGTTAATCGATTTATTTTTTACGGAAATAATGAAACTTGTAAGTAAATTTTTAATATCAGTTCTAAAATAAATAAGAACAGCTATGAGAGTTCCTAAATGCAGCATTATGTCAAAAAATATTTCCTGATGTCCGCCGCTTGCAAGTTCTTTGCCCACAATGTTTTTGTATATGGAAGATACTAAAATCAGATGCCCTGAACTGCTTACAGGTAAAAATTCCGCAAGCCCCTGTATTAATCCCTGTATTATAGCCTGATATATATCCATTATATTTTCCTCCCTAAGTTAAGCTCTTCTAAAACCTTTTTTTCTTCTTTAGTATGTTTTCTTTGCATAAACTTTTCAAATAAATCAGGACGTTTTTGCTGAGTCTTTAAAATCGCCTGTTTTTTTCGCCATTTGGATATTTCCTGATGGTTTCCCGACAATAAAACGTCAGGAACGCTCAGTCCTCTGAAATCACAGGGTCTTGTGTATTGAGGATATTCAAGCAAATCTTCAGAAAAACTATCTTCTTCCGCACACTCTTTTTTTCCGATTCCTCCGGGGAGCATTCTTGTAACGGAATCAATCACACAAAGTGCCGCAAGCTCTCCGCCTGTCAAGACAAAATCACCTATAGAAATCTCTATAAGCTCTGGGATTTGTCTTATTCTTTCATCATAGCCTTCATAATGTCCGCAAATAGCAACAATTTGATCTTTTGTGCTTAAATCTTTTGCTGTTTGATGGTCAAAAGGTTTTCCCTGCGGAGTGAATATAATTGAAACAGAGTTTTGCAGCTTTTTAACAGATTCATAAGCGTCAAAAAATGGCGGACACATTAAAACCATGCCTGCTCCGCCGCCATAAGGAGTATCATCAACTTTTTTATGTTTGTCTGTAGAAAAATCACGGGGATTAATGGTATTTACAGAAACAACTTCCTGCTTAAAAGCCCGTCCTATGACACTGGCAGAACAATAATTTTGAATTATTTCGGGAAATAAAGTTATTACGTCGAATCTCATTGTTTATACTACTCGTTTAAATTTGTGATTTTAGTTTTCGGCATAGTTTAATATAACTTAAAAAACTGTAGGGCTTTAATTATAGCAAAGTTTGTATTTGAACAAGAATGAATTTTTTATAAAGTTTTGTAACAAAAAAGCAATTCCCCCCCCCTCTTTGTTTTTATATAGATATAAATATTAGTAAAGAGTTATTTTAGGAAAGAGAAAGAAGGAGAAAATTTATGACAAATGCAGTTGGACAAAAACCTATTACAGAAGCAGATTTTAAATTAAAAGCAGGAATTTATCAGGTAGACGGACCTGCTGCTCAAGAAGCAGGTGGCAAAAAAGATCAGGTTTTATTATTTAATATTAACAAAGATGGAAAAAAAGTAGAAGGTCAAAGAGTTACTGATCCAAGAAAGGACATACCTTTATATCATAGTTTTGGAGATAAAGCTGGCTCTCCTTACGGTAAGGAGGTATATTATCCTGCTGATAGTAGTGATACTAACCAAGCTTTGGGTGTAAAATTTGATAATCATAAATTGGTTGAGGCTAGTAAAGAACTTCAAATGACAGAATTAACAACGACCACAACAAATCCTGTTAAAGAATTTTTTCAAGATATTTTTAAATAATAAACATAATACTTAATTTAAAATTAATTTAATAAGAGGCTGTCCTAAAAATTGGACAGCCTCTTAAAATTTTTTTGAGATTTATGGCAATTTTTTGTCTTCACATGTTTTATATAAATATTAACAATAAAGGAGAAGAAAAAAATGAGTCAATCAGTAAAGTTCACACCCCCGGGGATTATGGGTACTTTGTTCAGACAACAACGTACTCAACAATTAATAAATAGAATAGAAATAGGTGGTAATTCTTCGAGGCTTGAAAGAACTCTTGAAAGAGCCGAAGCATTAAAAACGAGATTAAATGAAAGAGTCAACGATAGTATTAAAAAAATTGGATGTTATGCTTAAATATTAAATTAATCCGTCAATATTTTTTATAATTATCTTTTGTTCTTTTAAATTAACCTCAGGGACGATTTCTTTTGCGAAAGGGATTATATGCTCTTTATTTTCAGAATCTTTTATAAATAAAATATCCTGCCCCTTTGATATTGAAACGGCTGAAACTTTTCCTATAAGATTTTCATTGTCATCATAAGCAGAAAGTCCCACCAGATCGTCAATATAAAATTCATCTTCTTTTAAAAATCCCTGTGTTTTTGATTTTGGTGCTTTCAAATAAGCGCCTTTAAGTTCTATTACTTCATCTACAGAATTAATTTCTTTGAATTTTATAATAGCAAAGTTTTTATGAAAACGAACCCTATCAGGGGTCAAAGTAATTTTTTTTGAATCCTTAATTGCATATATTTCGTCAATTTTTGTAAAAAGATCTTCGGCGCCTTCTGTAAAGCCGACTTTTACTTCACCTTGTATCCCGTGAAAATTAAGGATTTTTCCTATCGATAAAAGCTTTTCCAATTGCTACTCCGTTTTATAAAAAATTATTCTTTAATTTCCTGTATAACACCGTCTTTTACAAGAATTTCGGCTTCACGAAATTTCTCATAAATATTTTCTCCGGTTCTTAATTCGACGTAATTTTCAAGACTTCCTGTGATTATAACATTGTTAAGTGCAAGATGAGAAATGCTTTCTTTTTGAGAAACCATCTCGTTTTTGAGTTCACTTATCTGCTGAAGTCTTCTTGAGATGTCTTCCAACGCCTGTTGAATTTGCTCAACGCTGTGATCTCCATACAAACTCGAAAATTCTGAAGCTTGATCGTGTATTTGTTTGCTTTGCATTTCTAATTGCATAATTTGAGAGTCAAGGAGATTGATTTCCTTGTTTATTTCTTCCTGAACCTGTTGTTTAAACTTGTCAGTAACTATGGTTTTTATTTTTATAGGTCTTTTAACCCTTATAGTATTTATTTCCATGTTCTCACCCCTGTCTTTTGTTGAGCTTACAGTTAAAAGATTTGATATATGCTGAATTATAAGTTTTATTTTATTCATTTCTACTTACAACGCTTTGTTTATTATAATCAAGAAAAAATACATAAAACATTTTATTCCTTTAAAATAAAACATGTATTATGATAGGATATAAAACTATTTTAGTTATGTAAACCTCCAAAACTCTAATGTTATTAAATAAATTTCAGGTATAAAGATAAATTAAAATCTTATATTTTTAGTGTTTGAGTAAAAATTTAGTTAAAGAGTGCATTTAAAAATGATAACGTTTGAAAACGTAAGCAAATCGTATAAAGGACTTAATGTATTAAAAAATATCAATATAAATATTGCTAAAGAAGAAACATTAGCAATAATCGGTCCTTCAGGCTGCGGTAAAAGCACTTTTTTAAAGTGTATTAACGGTCTTGTCCCCGTTAATAAAGGGAAAATTCTTGTGGACGGGCTTGATGTAACTTCAAAAGAAGTTGATTTAAACAAAATTAGATCAGAAATAGGTATAGTTTTTCAGCAATTTAATTTGTTTCCGCATCTGACAGTTCTGGAAAATGTTACTCTGGCGCCTATAAAAGTTAAAAAAATGAAAGAAAATGATTCTAAAATTCAAGCTTTGCATCTTTTGGAAAAAGTCGGACTGCTTGATAAAATTGATAAATATCCTGATCAGCTTTCAGGTGGTCAGGCACAGAGGGTTGCTATAGCAAGAAGTCTGGCAATGCAGCCGCAGATAATGCTTTTTGACGAACCAACCAGCGCTCTTGATCCTCAAATGACCCGGGAAGTTCTGGATACAATAAAAGAACTTGCAAATGAAGGAATGACAATGGTTGTTGTTACTCATGAAATGAATTTTGCCAGAGAAGTGGCAAACAGAATTATTTTTCTCTCCAGAGGGCAAATTATAGAAGAGGGTTCGTCAACAAAAATGTTTGATAACCCCCAAAGCAACATAACTAGAGAATTTTTAAAAAGTGCTTTTAGGAAAGAAGTGGTTTAATTAAAAAATTTTAGGAGAAAATAATTGAAAAATATCAGAAAAATACTCTTAACACTCTTATGTTTCATTTTTTTATTTGGATTAACAGGATGTGTTAAGAAAAAAAATGCTAAAGATTTACTGAAAACAGTTCAAGAAAGAGAAAAAATCATAGTAGGGGTTAAATATGACACTAAACCATTTGGTTTTGTAGACAAAGACCAAAATATTAAGGGGTTTGATGTTGATTTATCCAGAGAAATTGCAAAAAGAGTAGTCGGAGATGAAAATGCCGTTGAATTTCAACAGGTAACTTCTTCCAACAGAATACTTTCTTTAACTTCAGGAACTGTTGATTTAGTGGCTGCAACTATGACAATAAATCCTAAAAGAGAGCAGATTATAGATTTTAGCAGACCTTATTATATTGCCGGACAGGCAATAATGGTTTCCAAAAAGAGTTCTATTAAAAGTTTAAAAGATCTTTCAGGCAAATGTGTAATTGTTGTACTCGGTTCAACAAGTGAAATAAATATAAGACAGTTGGTTCCTGATGTAAAAATCTTGGGATTCAGAACTTATACGGATGCTTTCTCTGCACTAAAATCAGGTAGAGGAGATGCTCTTACTACAGACGATGCAATTATTTACGGATTTTTATCGGAAGATTCCAGTTTTAAAATGTTAAAAGATCGATTAACCCGTGAACCTTACGGCATAGGTTTCAAAAAAGGTGTAGACACCCAGTTATTCCAAGATGCTGTTAATTTTGCCCTTGAACAAATTATGCAGGACGGTACGTTGAAAAGAATTCAGCGAAAATGGATGGTGGATTTTTTAAAAGAAGGCAAATAAAGTTATTCCGCAGGGCTTTTTATAATGGACAATTTTGATATTTCAGTAATAATAAAATCTCTTCCGGTTATTGTAGAAGGAATAAAAATAACCGTTTTTATTTCTGTTATAAGTTCTGTCTGTGCTTTTATAATCGGTTTAATTATTGTGTTCTTCAGAACAACAGGCACACGTCCTCTTAAATTTATGGCTGTTTCTTATGTTGAAATAATACGAAACACTCCTTTGCTAATTCAGTTGTATTTTATTTATAAAGCCTTACCTGAATTTGGTTTAATGCTTTCGCCTATAGCCTGCGGAATATTGGCTCTAAGTCTTTATACGGGGGCTTTTATATCAGAAGTATTAAGATCAGGTATAAATTCAGTAGCCTCTGAGCAGTATCAAGCATCAATAAGCCTTGGGCTCAGCAAATTTCAGACATTTCGGCTCATTATATTACCGCAGGCAATAAAAATCATAATCCCTCCTCTTGGAAGCCAATTTATTAATGTTATAAAAAATTCTTCTCTGGTAAGTTTTATTTCTGTAACAGACCTGTTTTATGGTATTTACAAAGGTGCTGTTGATGATTTTAGATTCTTTGAATTTTTTATAACAGGTGCATTGATTTACATGATGCTTACCGGAACCGTTGCATTATTTACAAATCTTTTTGAAAACCTGTTTAATATACAAGGAAGGGCGGCAAAAGTATAATGCACTGGATTGATATACCTGAAAACTTTGATTTTTTGATGAAAGGGCTTTTTATTACTATTAAATTGGCTTTTATTTCATTAAGCGGAAGTTTGATTCTTGGTGTAATTTTAGGGGTATTAAGGCATACAAGACTTTTTTTAATAAGCTGGCTCGCTATTGTTTATATAGAAGGAGTGAGAAGTATTCCTTTGATTTTGTTTATTGTGTTTATTCATTTTGGGGCGTTGCCTTATCTTACAGGTGCTCCATCTTCGTTTTTTGATTCATCATGTATAGCGCTTATAATATTTAATTCTGCTTATATTGCGGAAATCATAAGAAGCGGTCTTAATTCCGTTGAAAAAGGGCATATAGATGCGGCTAAAAGTTTGGGCTTTGACGGGATGCAGCGCCTAACTTATATAATATTGCCTCTTGCTGTAACCAGAATGACACCGGCTCTGGTAAGTCAGCTTATTTCGCTGATTAAAGACACTTCTCTTGCTTCAACAATAGGCTTGATAGAACTCACAAGATCAGGCGAAATTATTTATGAAAGAACATATCATGAATCAGAAATACTTATTTTTATTGCGTTTGTCTACTTCATAATTTGCTTTGGTCTTTCAAAATTGAGCAGAATTTGGGAAACTAAACCATATATGTCTATGGAAATTAACGAGACAATCGGAGCAAATCAGTAAAGTGAATAAAATAAAGTTTTTTATAATAGTTATAGCTTTAAGTCTTAATTCAACTGCTTTAGCAAGTCCACAGCAGTATAACAACTATCTTCAGAATGCTTATAAGGCGTTAAAAAGCGGTAATTACCAGACAGCCATTCAAAATTATAAAAATGCATTGCTTATTTATCCGAACGAGGCGGATATTTATAATAATCTCGGTGTGGCTTATTCCAGAATAAATGATTTAAACAATGCTGAAATATGCTATAAAAAAACGATTCGGCTGGAACCGTCTAATGCTTTCGCTTATTCAAATCTTAGCGGTGTATATGAACGAAAAAAACAGTATGCCGAAGCCGCTAAATACCTTGAGTATTATGCTAAATTATCACCGTCAGACAAAAACATTTATTATAATTTATGTGAATTTTATGCTAAAGCAGGAAATAAAGATTTGTGCCTGAAAAACGGCGAAAAATACGTTCAAATTGCTGCGGATAAGTTTGATATATATTGCGTGATGGGCAATGAGTGCAAAAAAGACGGTGACTTTAATAAAGCGGCTTATTATTTTGAAAAAGCTGTAGCAGTTTCTAACAATCAACAGGAAAATCCAAACTTGCCTTATGCTCGCCAAGAGCTAAGAGATTGCCAGTTTAAAATCCGCATCGCTAATATTGATAATGTAACAAAAGCACCTCCTGTCCTTTATGACCTTGTAAAAACCAATGCTGTTCTTAAATATAAAGATGATTTTGAGAAGACTTATGAAATGCTTGATTTGTTGTGGAATGATGAAGACGGCCGAATACTTATAAATGAAATTATTGAACATAAAATCCCGATACAAATAGTTTTTGGCGGCAAAGAACAAACCAATGCCTATATAGAAGAAACTACAACCAACAAACAAATAATGCTCGGCGGTTTTTTCCCTTTATATACCTTTGGGACAATGCAGGAAAAAAATATTACGGTAAATCTTGGCGAAAATATTATTAATATGTATAAAAGTCCGAAATCTTCCTATCATGACAATATGTATGCGCTTATGACAGTTATGCATGAAATGGGACATGCAGTCGCTTCTTTGATAGAAGATAAGCACAAAGATTCACTTGAGGAAGAAATTACAGTTTCGATGATCGGTTATAATTCCGCTTCAAAAATACTTGTAGGCAGACCTCTTACAAGGCAAGAAAGTATTGAAACAGCTAAAAATTGCTATAAAGCCCTTATGACTGATGACCATAAAAATTTGCCGATGTATAATAATTTCAGAAATACGATTTCTAAAACAGGGGTAAATCTTTATAATTACGATACTTATTCGGACATATATAGGCTTCAGCAATAGGTTTTTTGTTAGAAAGAAATTATAAAAATGCCTGAAATGAGAAAAAATCCTTTATCGGGAAACTGGGTAATTCTGGCTCCTGAAAGAGCGAAAAGGCCTGATAGTCATGTTTCGCCCGGTGTTAGCCATTATCATCATATAGAACATCATCATGATTGTCATTTTTGTTATGGAAATGAACATTCTACGCCGAATGAAGTTCTTGTTTACGGAAGAAAAGAAGGTTTGCAGGATTCTACGGGATGGGATTTAAGAGTGGTTTCCAACAAATTTCCTGCGGTGGATAATGAAAAACATTTTTCTGTAAACAGTAATAATTATATGGAGATTTATTCTTATGCGGAAGGCAAGTCCGAAGTTATTATAGAAACTCCGCATCACTCAAAAAATATGGCTCATTACAGTTTAAAACAGATAGAACTTGTTATTAATGCTTATAAAGAAAGATATATCGCTATTTCTCAGGAAAAACATATTAAATATGTGCTTATATTTAAAAATAGCGGTAAAAAGGCAGGTGCAAGCATTTCGCATTCTCATAGCCAGATTATCGGCATCCCCATAATTCCTCCGCTGGTAGAACAGGAACTTTCTTTAGCAGAAGGTTATTACAAGGAAAAAAGCACCTGTATTTATTGCGATATGATTGATCTGGAATTAAAAGAGAAATCAAGAATTGTTTTTGAAAATGACAAATTTATTGCATTTATGCCTTATGCCGCAAAAGTTCCTTTTGAAACATGGATTTTGCCTAAATTTCACAGTAGTTTTTTTGAGGCTTTGACTGAATCAGAAACAACAAGTCTTGCTGAAGTGATGAAAGATGTTTTATATAGACATCATGAAGCTCTTAAAGGCACGCCTTACAATTATTTTATTCATACTTCGCCCGCAAAAGCAAGAACGGATAATTATTATCACTGGCATATTGAATTAATCCCCAGAATTACTACTCCGGCAGGCTTTGAACTGGGAACAGGGATTTTTATAAATATTTCTACTCCTGAAGTAAACGCAAAATTATTGAGAGATATTAAAGTTAAATAAAAAAAGCCTCTTGAATAAATGCTTTGTTTAAAATATTATCAACATTACATAAATTAAAAAATAGTAATTTTATAAATAATATAAGGAAATTGAAAATGAGCAATATCATTCAAGAATTAGCAAAAGAAGTTGCAAAGACAGATTTACCAAGATTAAACCCTGGCGATACCGTAAAAGTTTTCGTAAGGATTAAAGAAGGCAATAAAGAAAGAACACAGGCTTTTGAAGGCGTAATTATCAAAAAACGCGGCAGCGGAGCAGGTCAAACCATCACCGTAAGAAGAGTTTTTCAAGGTGTTGGAGTAGAAAGAGTTTTCCCTGTTAATTCTCCAAGAGTTGAACAGATTAAAGTACTTAGAAGCGGTCTTGTTAGAAGAGCAAAACTTTATTATCTCAGAGAGAGAACCGGTAAAGCTACACGTATTAAAGAAAAAACAACAAGATAAATTACAAAATAAATTGTTAATGAATTACTAAAAAGAGGGGGCAAAGTTCCCCTCTTTGGCAATTCATAACTATAAGAACGGTATAAAAAATGGCTATAAATTGGTACCCCGGACATATTGCAAAAGCTGAAAGAAAACTGAAAGAACAGGTAAAACTTGTTGATGTCGTCTTTGAAGTTCTTGATGCACGGATACCTCACAGCAGTTTGTATGATAATTTGGACAAATTATTGGGCAGCAAGCCCAGATTAATGCTTTTAAACAAATCCGATGTTGCAGATCCCGAGACCAACTCAAAATGGATGAAACATCTTGAGGAAAAAACGGGTCTAAAAGTTATTATGACCAGTGCGACAACGGGCAAGGATATTTCTTCAGTAATTAAAGAAGCTATTGAACTTGGTCGACCCGAGATAGAAAAACTAGTCGCCAAAGGAAGATTACCGCGCCCCGTAAGAGCAATGGTTGTTGGCATGCCAAATGTCGGAAAATCGAGCATAATTAATAAATTAATAAAAACTTCTAAAGTTAAAGTCGGCGCAAAAGCAGGTGTAACAAGAGCAGCTCAGTGGGTAAGAATCAATCCTAAGCTGGAATTGCTTGATACTCCCGGTATTATCCCCATGAAGCTGGATACACAGGAGCGTGCTTTTAAGCTGGCAATGGTTAATTCTGTCGGTGAAGCTGCTTATGATAAAATTGAAGTTGCAAATGTTCTTGTATCTCTTGTTTATGAAAGGTATCCGCAGCTTTTTTGTGAATATTACAGACTAAAATGTGAAGAAATTCCCACTGTTGAGGATGTGGCAATTGCGAGAAATTTATTGTTAACTGCAGGAAAACCTGATA
Organism: bacterium; assembly: GCA_037147175.1. Classification (NCBI taxonomy): domain Bacteria; species bacterium. Next base: position 57,023 of record JBAWVS010000006.1, on the reverse strand, counting down.
TAGACAGATGTGCATCGCTTGTTTTAACTGATTTCAGGCAGGGAAGAATAGGAAGAATTACGCTTGAGGACATTCCGTAAATCAAAAATTGATGAATTGGTCGAATTTGACCGCAGGCATGGTCTTGTGGTTATCGGTACGGATGAAGCAGGTCGAGGGCCTGTTGCAGGTCCTGTAGTTGCAAGTGCTGTTTATTTCCCTGAACTTAGCGAAAAAGTTTGCGAAGTTATTAAGTTTATTGATGATTCAAAAAAATTTTCATCTAATCCCAAGCTTAGAAAAGAGCTTTCTGAAGAGATAAAATCAGTAGCAAAATACAGTATTAAGGAAAGTTCTGTTGAAGAGATTGATAAAATAAATATTCTTCAGGCATCGTTGCTTGCGATGAGAAAATCCTGCGAAAATTTAATAGAGCAGATGAATTCACAAGAAAATTTAATTATACTTGTAGACGGGAATTTTATTATTCCTAAATATAATTATCAACAAAAGGCTGTTAAAAAAGGTGATACGCTTTCGGCTTCGATTGCGGCGGCAAGTATTCTGGCTAAAGTTTACAGGGATGAATTAATGCAGGAGCTTGCAAAAGGCTTTCCCGAATATGGATGGTCAAAAAACAAAGGCTATCCAACAAAAGCACATAGAGAAGCGTTAAGAGAACATGGCGCCTGCAAATGGCACAGAACAACTTTCCTCGGCAAAGTTCTTTGTGAGCAAAAAAAAATTTTTTAAAATTACTGTTAATGCACTATTCATAATTAAAACTCCAAAATGTATAATTAATGGATTGACAGAACGGAATAAAATGCCGCCTCTCAATGATAATAATGAAAGGGCTTTTTATGAAAAATATTAAATCTCTGACTTTAAAAATTTTAATCTGCTTAATCGGGTGTTTTTGTTTTGTTTCCTCAAATCCTGTTCGGGCTTATGATCAAGATGCCGTAAATTATAACAATATGGGCATAAACTACACTAAAAAAGGCAACTATGATCAGGCTATAACTTATTTTAAAAAAGCAATAGAAACTGATTCGTCTTTAACCAATGCTTATTACAATCTTGGTTCGGTGTATAAATGTATAGGGAACAGAGATAAATCAATAAAAGCTTTTCAACTTTTGCTGAGAAACGATCCTAACGATGATGAAGCAGCTTATTTGCTTGCAGGTTTGTACTTTGAAAAACAGGATTATGAAAAAGCACTGATTTATTTAAATTCTGTTGAAAAAACCAGCCCGTCTTATCAGGACTCTATGACGCTTTTTAAGAAAATTAACAAAAAAATAAATGATTATGTAATAAATGAGCCGCCTCACTCTGTACCTGCAAATACAACAAAGTTTACATTTACAGATTTTAGCGGTCCTACAGGTATAGCAGAGAACAATAAGGGAGATTTGTACATCGCAAATTTCGGTTCTGATACGATTAATGTTATTTCCCCTGACGGCAAAATTAAAAACACAATAAAAAATGAACTTATAAAAGGTCCTGTTGGTATAGCTGTTGATTCAAAAGATAATATTTATGTTGCAAATTATCTTTTGAATAATGTTATAAAAATCGATAAAAGCGGTTTAGTAAAAGTTATTCTAAAAGATGTCGTAAAACCTTATTATCTTTATTTAAATAAAACAGGCGTGCTATACGTTTCCGAGCAGGATAAAAATACTGTTATCAGAATAGGAATTCCTGAATAAGTTTTTTTAAGCGGGCAATAAAAAACATAATACTTGCTTATGAATTGCTGTTGTGGTAACTATATTAAAGAATAAAGAAAAGATTATGGAGAATTTCAGAGCATGGTAAAAATTCGCTTAAAAAGATTAGGAGCAAAAAGAAATCCTATATATAGAATTATTGTTATAGACAGCAGAGAAAAAAGAGAAGGCAAGGCTATTTTAGAGCTTGGTTTCTATAATCCAAAGAAAAAAGAATTAAAACTTGATAAAACAAAGGCTCTTGAGTGGATTAAAAATGGGGCTCAGCCTTCTGAAACCGTTAAATATTTAATCGACAACAGCAGCGAAGCCGGAATTTTAGTTAAAAAAGCTGAACCGGAAGAGAAGAAACTTTCTAAAAAAGCAAAAGCAAAATTAGAAGCTGAAAAGAAACAGGCCGCAGAAGCAGCAGCTTAAAATTAATATTAATAAACAAACAGCATATCCTACCTTATTTTTTAATTAAGCGGGATATGCTTTGTTTTGTTGCATAGGTTAAAAGAGCTAATTTAAATAAACTTTTTATTTTATTGGAAAGAATTCCTGCCAGAAAACCTGTTAAAACCGCAAAAATCATCGAATCTAAAGGCTGTTCCTTTATGGCCTGTACTATATCTACTTTCATATTGCGTTTTCTGGATAATAAATCAACTATATGAGATATTTCTTCCCGTATATTGTTTATTTTGCTTAAGGTTTTAGCTGTTCCAGCCATTTTTTTGTTTCCTCCAAAGTTTTAGCAGTTTCTTCAGCAAATTTCCCCCTGTTTTTACCGATTTTTTTAAGCCGGGATTTAGCATAAGCAAACAAAATAGACGCTGTCAGCAAATATAAAATCGTAACAATTAATATAGACAGCCATAAAGAAGTAAATAATGAAAAAGTAATTATCAGAAAAATTCCGCAAAAAAATGTCGCAATTATCGCGACAATAGATGCCGCCAGTATAAGAAAAGTGGATTTTATAATTATAAAAAGCTCTTCTTTTATTTCTTCTTTAAAAAATTTTATATGCTGGGAAATAAGAGAAACAAAATTATAAATAAGATTTTTAAACAGGTCTATTAGTTCTACTTGTTCACCGGATTTATTTTCTTCTGACATTGTTCACCTACAAATAAATTTATTTTTTATTTAAAAAGGATTTTTCCGATTAAAAATCCAATCAGTAAAGCTCCGCCCAGAGCTTTTTCAGGGTGTTTTTTTACTACGTGCGAAAAATCTTTTTTTAACGTATCAGAATCTCGTTCTCTAAAAAATTCTGCAGTTTCATGAATTTTTTCAGCAGCTTTATCAAGATTTTTTGCTGTTGAACTCATAAGACTGTCTAAATTTTCTGATAATTGTTTCTGTATTTCTAAAGCTTTTTGTTTTAATTCTTCGCCTTTTTCTTTTAAATTATGCTGTTTTCCACCGTTAAGTTCTTCTGCCGTGATATGTTCACTCATTTTTTACTCCTCCTTACAGAAATTATTTATAAATTATTTTGATTAATTATGAAGGAATATTACTTTGTTTACATTAGCAAGATAGGCAAATATAGGGAGGATTTAAAACTTTTATAAAAAATATAAAAATTGTTTTATAAAATAAAACAATTTATGCAAATTATATGTTTTTATTTATTTAGATACATATTTTGGATTCGGGGAATTTGGATGGACGTTAACAAGGTTAATTTAAAATATATACCTGTAGGTAATGTTATTTATAACAATACTATTCCGGCTGCAAGAATCCAGCCTTATGCATCTCCGGAATACCAATACCAGCATTATCAATATCCGCCATATTCTTCATTAATTCAGGCGCCTGATATAAATGCGTCCATGAGAAGTCAAGTTTTGCCTTGTTCCAATGAAGGTTACAAAGAAATAATGACTTTTAATGTGCCGCTTCTCGATAAAGGCAAACTCTATAAGCTTGATAACGGTCAGAATGTAGTAATTATCCCTAAAAAAGGACCGACAACAATAAAAACTTTTACAAAGGTCGGGTCATTTAACGAAGAAAAGAATAGAGGTATTAGCCATTATATTGAGCATAATCTTTTTAACGGTTCAAGCAAGCTCGGACCCAATGAATTCGTGGAAAAAGTTACGAGTATGGGCGGTCAATACAATGCAGGAACAAATACAACCAATACGGAATATTTTATAAAATCCCCGATGCATAAAGAAGGCGATTTTGAAAAATTTATGACGATGCATGCTGATATGCTGCTAAATCCGACTTTTTCCGATAAAATGCTGGAAAAAGAAAAAGGTCCTGTGATTTCCGAAATTCAAATGTATGAAGATGACCCTTCTGACAAGTCATTTAACCTTATGCTTAAAAACTTATTCGGAATAAAGACTGATTATCAGGGACTTATTGCCGGTTCTTCAAAAACAATAGCTAATTTGACAAAAAAAGATGTATTAGCTTACTATAATGAGTGGTATAGACCTGATAATATGACTACAGTAGTTGTTGGAGAAGTAAATCCTGATAATGCAATAAAAACAATAAGCAAATTATTTAATCAGAAAAAAGGTTCACCGGTTCAAAAAAATGAAGAGCCTTATTATCAGCCTCTAAATTTAATTCAAAATCCTGTGAGGGCTGATTTGAAAAGCACTCATGTTGATAACGTGATGCTAAACATGGCTTTTGCCGGTCCGAAAAATAATGATATTAAAGATTCTGTTGCAACTTCAGCATTATGCAGCGCTTTAACCGGTTATGAAAATGCAAGACTTTCAAAAACACTAAAAGAATTTAATACTGACGGCTCAGTTGAGATAAGTGTTATAAATCCTGATTCTAAAGCTCCTCAGCTTATATCTTTGGGATCAGCGTTTGCTCCCGGCAAAGAAGAAGAGGGACTAAAAGCTATTTATTCAACCTTAGAAAGCATGGTAACTCAGCCTTTAACTCAACAAGAAATATCGATAGTTAAAAATAAACTTAAAGATAATTTAACACAACTCAGCGAAAGTTCGATGGGCGTTGCAGATCTTGTGGGACAAGCGATTACCGGACATGGTTCTATAGCTGCTTATACCAATATGCAAAATGAAATAGAAAAATTGACACCGCAGGATATTCAGCTTGCGGCACAGAAATATTTAAACCTTAACAGAACGTCTATAGTAATGGTTCACCCCGAAAGTCAGAAAGCAGAAGTTAATTTCTCTTCCTCAAACAATTTGTCATCCCAACTTGAGAAACAGCTTCAGGATGATAATAATACTGTGCAAAAACCTGAATTTATTGAAAATTCGGATAAATTTAAGTTTAAAAATATAAAAGAATATGATTTGCCAAACAATTTACGTGTAGCAATAAATGATGATCCTGATTCAATAAGAACAAGCGCAAATTTATCCGTAGAAACGGAAGGATTAAAGACATTAAAACCGGGTGTTGCAGATATATTATCTTTTATTCTTAATAAAGGAACAAAAAATTATTCTGAAGACCGCTTAAATAATATCAAAGACACATATAATTTAGGTATATCAGCGGTTACTGACGGAGAATCTATTAATTTAACGGCGGATTGCTCTAAAGAAAGACTGCCAATGGCACTTGGTGTAATGAAAGAAATACTTTATAACCCTGATTTTACTGTTGAAAAATTTAATAAAGCAAAAGAAGAAATAAAAGTTAAGTATTCCAGCATGCCTAAAGACCCGTCAAGCAAGGCTATGGAAATCTTATTCCCTGATAATAACTGGGGAATAACTGCAAAAAAAGTTTTAGAGAACATTGATAATATTAGCTTACAGGATGTTCAGGATTCATATAATGAAATAATCAAAAATTCTCAGGGAAAAATTGCGATAGACGGTCCGATCAGCAAAACTCCGGGCTTAGGTCAGGATGTGTTTATGCAGCTTCAATCAGGAATAGCTTTTGTTCAAAAACATCATCATGTTAATGCCCCCGAATCAAAAAATTTATCTGAAACAAAAGTAATAACAGAAGCAGAACCTCGAAATCAGGCTGATATAGTACAAATATTTAAGATTAAAGAAAGTAAAAATATTAAAGAGACGGCTGCTTTAAAAGTTTTAAATGAAATCATTGGTGGAAACAGTCAGTCAAGACTGTATACAGACTTAAGAGAGAGTCAAAAGCTTGCTTATAAAGTGAAATCAAACTATTTGACAGACGGAAATTTTGGAATAATAAAGCTTTTGATAAAAACAACAACCGAAGACGGTCTAAAAGGTACTACTCATGAAAATGTTCAAAAATCTTTAGATGGTTTTAGAACGCATATAAATGATTTGATGAAAAATTCTGTAAGTGATCAGGAACTTGAAACGGCAAAAATGGAAGTTAAAACACGCTTCCTTGATGATCCGGAAAGTTCTTTTGGAAGGTCTGCAAGGATTCAAGCAGGGTATACTACACCTTATGGAGTGAATTACCATAATAAAATGCTTGATGCCATTAATGAATTAACCCCGCAGGATATCAAAAATGCTGCTGTAACTTATTTAAACCAGCCATCTGTTATTTCAATGATTGCAAGCCAGAATACCATCAAAAGCATGCAGCCTTATTTAAGTTCTCTCGGCAAAGTTGAGGAGGTTAAATAGAAATTATGTCTATAAATGCCGGCTTTATTAGTCCGAGAAAAAATATAACAAATATAAATTGTAAAACAGGTAAAAAAATATCATTTAAAGGTGATAACAAAATTGCAGGCGATTATGTTGATCTTTATAATAATTTAGCTGTCACACCGGGAAAAATCGCATTAGGCATTTTTTCTTTAAGCACAATGGTAGCTGTGGCAAGCTTTGCACTCAAAAATATTGCCAAAAAATTTAATAAAAATATTTCAACACCTGTTGCATTAGTCACAGGAGCCTTGTTGACTCTTGTTTCAGCTGTTTCAATAACTTTAATTCAAAAAAGTTCTAATACAAAACCAATAACTAAGGAAAAACAAATTCAGAAAGAAAAAGAAATAAGACAATTTGTTGATGATACATGTGCCAAAAAGAGTCTTAAAACAAAAATATTTTTTGTAGATTTCAAAAATACCATATTATCAAATAATATACAGGCATTTTGTTTCCCTCATAACGGTTATATTGCACTTGATAAAAGCGTTATAGAAACATCTTTAAAAATGCCTGCAATTAAAGCTACAATAGTTCATGAACTCAAACACCTTGAACAATATTCCAATATGGTAAGATTAAATCTATTTGATTTTAATAAAGCAATGATTAAAAAAATGACGGCAAATGATGACAAAGAACACAAAAATTGGCTTAAAACAGCTTCTTTTGATGATATTGAAAAGAGAGAACGCCAGAATATTAAAAACAATCATGAAGAATATCTTATATTTGATCAAAAAGATGTAGAGAGTCAAATTAAAGCTTATCAGGGAGAAAAGTTATTTGTAGAAAATCCGGATATTTCTGCAGATAAGCTACCTATGTCAATAAATACGGAATTTTATGGAGAAATTCTGAAAAATAAAGCGGCATTAACAGAAGAAGAAGCCAAAAAAGCTAGAAAACAACTTAAATATTTTATTGAATCAGACTTAAATGCCACTAAAATAGGTATGTCCGAAGAATATACAAAAAAATATTCTGAAAGTCCTTTAGAAATAGAAGCTTACGATGCACAAAAAGAATTTATCAAAACCGGCAAAATAATTTAGCGAATTTTCGCTTGCCGACTTGTAGAATAAGTGAATCTTTATCTCCAAATTCGATTTTTTGCATAAGGTCAGAAACTTTTTCGTTGTCTAATTTTATTCCGCCGCCTTTAATAAGTCTTTTAGCTTCACCTTTGCTTTCAGAAAGATTATTTTCTGCTATAAAATCTATTAAAACGGTACCTTCAAGGACTTTAAATTCGTCTATTTGGGCAGGCAAGCCTTTTTTGCTAAAAATATTTATAAATTCCTGCTCGGCTTTTTCTGATTCTTCGGCAGAATAGTATTCGCTTACAATAATTTTTGCAAGCTTCATCTTGTAATCACGGGGATTTACCTGTCCCAATTCAAGTTCGGATTTTATTTTTTCAATTTCTTCAGGAAGCAAATCTGTTAAAAGTTCGTAATATCTTACTATTAAAGCATCAGGAATACTCATTATTTTTCCAAGCATATCTTTTGGAGAATCAGTAAGGCTTATGCAGTGATCAGGGTAGGATTTAGACATTTTAACAATTCCGTCAGTTCCCTCAAGAAGAGGCAAAAGAATAACCATTTGTGGGTGTTTTTTGCCGTAAGCGCTCTGAATATCTCTCCCCAGAAGCACGTTAAATCTCTGGTCTGTTCCTCCAAGCTCGATATCAGCATCAATGACAACAGAATCATACGCCTGCATTAAAGGGTAGAAAAATTCATGCACAGAAATAGGCTTGCCTTCGGCATATCTTTTTGCGAAATCGTCTCTTACAAGCATTTGAGCGACTGTTATTTGGGAAGAAAGCTTTAATAAATCAACCAGTTTCATTTCATGAAGCCAGTCAGCATTATTTACAACTTCTGCATTGTTTATATCAACCACTTGTCCCATTTGTTCAAGGTAAGTGTTTGCATTTTGGTCAACTTCTGTTTTTGTTAAAGGGGGTCTTGTTTCCGATTTGCCTGACGGGTCGCCTATCATAGCTGTCGCACCGCCAACAATAAGCACTACCTGATGCCCTGCTTTTTGAAATTGTCTTAATTTGCGCATTACAACGGTATGACCGAGATGCAAATCAGGTCTTGTAGGGTCAAGTCCCAGTTTTACTCTTAAAGGTTTTCCTGTTTCTTCGGATTTCTGAAGTTTTTTAGCAAGTTCATTCACTCCGCCCGGCAAAACTTCAGTTCCTTTCGCTAAAAATTCTGCCTGTTTTATAAATTTTTCTTGAATTTCCATTTTTGCTTCACTCATATTTGTTTTTCACTTTTTTCTGAACAATAGTTAAACACGCTCTGTAAATCCTTGTCACCCCTGCCGGAAAGACACAAAACCACGATTTCTTCTTTTGATGTGGAAGGCATAAGCTCTTCCAGATAAGCTAAAGCATGTGAAGATTCAAGCGCAGGAACTATTCCTTCAAGTTTTGAGAGCAGTTTGAAAGCGTTTACTGCCTGATCATCGTTTATCGGATAATATTTTACTCTGCCGGAATCTTTTAAATAACTGTGTTCAGGTCCGACTCCGGGGTAATCAAGACCTGCCGATATGCTGTAAGCTTCTTCAATCTGTCCGTAATCATCCTGTAAAACATAACTCAATGAGCCATGCAAAACTCCGGGTCTTCCTTTCATCATACTTGCAGCAGTAAAATCAGAACTGACACCCTGACCTGCTGCTTCAATTCCAATAATTTTAACGTCTTTGTCTCCAAGAAAGCTGTAGAACATCCCCATGGAATTGCTTCCTCCTCCTATGCATGCAAGAACATAATCAGGAAGCCTGTTTTCTTTTTCCTGAATTTGATGACGGGATTCTTTTCCTATGACAGACTGAAAAAATCTTACCATCTCAGGATACGGGTGAGGACCCACGGTTGAACCTATAATATAGTGAGTGTTTTCAACATTTGTAACCCAATCTCTTATTGCTTCGCTTGTTGCGTCTTTAAGGGTTTTGCTTCCCGAATAAACAGGATTAACCTTTGCGCCGAGAAGTTTCATTCTCTCAACATTAACTGCCTGACGTTTTGTATCTTCTTCTCCCATATAAATTTCGCATTCAAGCCCGAAAAGAGCGCAAACAGTGGCTGTTGCTACGCCATGCTGACCTGCTCCCGTTTCGGCGATAATTCTTTTTTTATTCATTTTGAGAGCCAAAAGAACCTGTCCCAGCGCATTGTTTATTTTATGAGCGCCCGTATGGTTCAAATCTTCTCTTTTAAGGTATATTTTGCCTTTACCGTAATATTCAGTCAGCCTTTTCGCAAAATAAAGAGGAGTCGGTCTTCCTGAATAATCTTTCATCAGACTGTATAAGTCATTTAAGAATTTTTCATCGCATATAGCTTCATTAAAAACTTTTTCCAGCTCATATAATGCGCCCATGAGTGTTTCAGGGACGTATTTCCCGCCGAAATCTCCGAAACGTCCTTTTTTATCAGGTAAATTATAAGGTTTATCTTTTTCAAAAAAATGTTGCATTACTTAAAAAGCCTTTTTATTTTTTTAGTTTGTTGTTTTTATTTTATATCAAATTTTACTCAAATATATTTTTATTATAATATTTGTTTAAAATAATTAAATAATTTGCCCATGTAAAACTTTGAGCATGTTAATATATTAATCAGAATAAAAACAGAATTTAAAAAAGAGGACTTAAAAAATGAAAGAAGGAATTCACCCAACATATAGTGAAACAACTATTAGCTGTGCTTGTGGCAATGTTATCGAAGCAGGTTCAGTTGTTCAGGGAATGAAAGTTGAAATTTGCAATGCATGTCATCCTTTCTTTACCGGAACCCAAAAAATAATGGATACCGAAGGCAGAGTTGAAAGATTCAACAAGCGTTACGCTAATTTAAACAAAAAATAAAACATCAGTTTTTATATTTTTACAATAAGCCTTTGCAGTACCTCTGCGGGCTTATTGTTTAGTTAAAAGGAATAAAAATGACTCAAGAAAAAGAATTTCCTATAGTAAATCTCATAAGCATGCCGGAAAATCCTTTGAAAATAATTTTTTTGGCATGTAGAACCTGTTACTCGGCTGATTATCCGATAAACATCTGGGAAAATGCTACTGATGACGAAAAAATGCTTAAACTCGTCAAAAGAGTTCTTGCTTCAGGGCATCACAGTACAATAGAGCATTGTCAGTATGTATTTACAATAAGCGGAGTTTCAAGAGCATGTACTCACCAGCTTGTAAGACACAGACATATGTCTTTTTCTCAAAAATCCCAGAGATATGTTACAGAAAAAGGACAGTTTGAATATATTACCCCTAATACAATAAAAAAAGCCGGTTTAGAGGCTGAATATGATGAGTTTATGAGCAAAACGGCCGAATTTTATGAAAAAATGATAAATCAGGGGATTCCTGCCGAAGATGCAAGATTTATTCTTCCAAATGCTGCAACAAGTTCTCTTGTTGCGAGTCTTAATTTAAGGGAGTTTATTCATCTCGCAAATATCAGGCTTTGCACAAACGCACAGCATGAAATAAGAGTTATGGTCAAAAAAATGTGTGATCTTGCTATGGAAAAAGATCCTTGGCTTGCTGAATATCTTGTCCCAAAGTGTGAAGCAGCCGGTCATTGTGATGAAATCAGAGGTTGTGGACGCAAACCGCAGAAAATAAATTAAAAAATTCGTTCTGAGGGGTTTTATCGCCTACCCGAAGAATTTGTCAAAATAATAATGAAGGACAGATACTTCGCTTAGTTCAGGATGATAAAGGAGAAATAATCATGAAAGATATGCTGGGTAAAATTCAAAATATAGAAAAAAGCTATATTGAGCTTGGAGAAAAGCTTAGCGACCCTGAAACAATCAAGGATTTTGAAGAATTTAAAAAACTTTCAAAGACAAGAAAGTCCATGGAAGAAAGTGTTGAAATTTATCATGCATGGCAAGAGGCAGCAAGCGCAAAAGAAGATGCCATTCAAATGATAAAAGCTGAGAATGATCCTGAAATGAAAGAATTTATTCAGGCAGAACTTGATCAGGCAGAAGCTAATCTTCAAAAATATGAAGAAAAAATGAAAGTTCTCCTTCTTCCCAGAGATCCCAATGATGATAAAGACATTATGCTCGAGATAAGAGGTAGTGCAGGCGGAGATGAAGCCAATATTTTTGCGGCTGATCTTATGAGAATGTATCTCAGATATGCAGAAAAACAGGGCTGGAAGACAGAAATTTTGAGTTTGTCCGAAGGTGACGTCGGCGGTATAGGTGAAGTTGTAATTAACATAAAAGGTGATGCTGTTTACAGCAGATTAAAATATGAATCCGGTGTACATAGAGTTCAAAGGGTTCCCGTAACAGAATCACAGGGAAGAATTCATACAAGTACCGCAACAGTTGCAGTTATGCCGGAAGTTGAAGATGTTTCAATTGATATTGACCCGAAAGATCTTGAAATTTCTACGGCACGTTCAGGCGGTGCAGGCGGTCAAAACGTTAATAAGGTAGAAACAGCTGTGAGAATTGTGCATAAACCTACAGGAATTATGGTTTTTTGTACAGAAGAAAGAAGTCAGCTTCAAAACAAAGAAAGAGCTATGCAAATTATCAAAACCAAGATATTTGACATAGAATCTCAAAAACAAATGCAGGAAATCACCGATTTAAGAAGATCACAGGTGGGGACAGGCGACAGAAGTGAAAGAATCAGAACGTATAACTTTCCGCAGGGAAGATGCACCGATCACAGAATAGGTGTCAATTTAAACGTCTGGACAATCATAGAAGGCGAACTTGATGACATTCTTCATCTTCTTGCACAGGCTGACCAGAAAGCAAAACTCGAAAAACTTGCACAATCAGTATAAATTATGTTCTTTTTTGTCATTTTTAGATTAAAAGAATTATTTAAATGTTTTTAAAAGAAGTAAATCAAAACACAATTTTAAAGTTGAAAAAAATCGGTATTTCTCGAAGTGAAGCGGCTCTGGAAACAGGTATTCTTTTGAATTTTGTTTTTGGGATTACTAAAAAAGACTTGATTTTATACCCTGAAAAAGAACTGGCTGATGAGAAACTCGAAGTTTTTAATGCTTTGATACAAAGACGTGTTAAAGAAAAAATTCCTGTACAATATCTGACAAATAAAGCTTTTTTTATGGGGGAAGAATTTTATGTGGATGAAAATGTTCTGATTCCTCGACCTGAAACAGAAATTCTTGTGGAAGAAGTTTTGAAGCTTGTTAATAAAAATAATTTAAAAATTCTTGATATAGGAACGGGTTCAGGGTGCATAGCCTGCATGATTGCTAAACATTTGAAAGATGTAAAGGTTTTTGCCGGTGATATTTCACAAAAAGCACTGAAAGTAGCAAAATTAAATGCAGAAAAGCTTGGTGTGAAAGAAAAAATAACTTTTGTTAACTCCGATCTCTTTGAAAATATTGATGCTAAAGAAAAATTCGATATAATTGTTTCTAATCCTCCGTATATTCCTATTCATGAAAAACAAAATCTTCAGCCTGAAGTTGTACTTCATGAGCCGCATCAGGCTCTTTTTGCCGAAGATGAAAAAGGACTGGCTTTTTATGAAAAACTTGCTTCTCAGGCAAAATACAGGCTTAATAAAAATGGCTGCTTAGCCGTTGAAATAGGAATTTATCAGTCGACAGACACAGTTAAAATTTTTAAAAAAGCCTGTTTTGAAGAAATAAAAATTATCAAAGACTATAATCAAATTGACAGGGTTATAGTTGCAAAGTATTAATATTTATATAATAATAAAAAGTTAATATGGCATAGTAGCTCAGTTGGCTAGAGCACGCGGCTCATACCCGCGCGGTCACTGGTTCGAATCCAGTCTATGCTAAATACAAAGACCTCTCGCAAGAGAGGTCTTTGTATTTGGTGTTTTTATTTTTTTAAAACTGAGCTTATCTGTAATTATTAAACTGCAAAGCTACGTCATACTCATCTTCTTTTTCTTTCAGCAGTTTTATAACTTGTTGGAGGTCATCTCTGTTTTTTCCGGAAACTCTGACCTGATCTCCCTGAATTGCTGCTTGTACTTTTATTTTTGAGGTTTTTATATCAGCAACAATTTTTTTTGCAATTTCCGTACTAATTCCTTTTTTTAAATTGATAACCTGTCTTACTTTTCCTCCAAGTGAGTTTTCGACTTTTTGAAGGTCAAGAATTTTGAGGCTCAATCCTCTTTTTGCCATTTTTGACTGAAGAATATCTATGATATTTCTTAATTTTAAGTCATCTTTTGTTGTTATAGTTATAGTCTTTGTGCCTTCAAGCTCAATTAGACTGCCTGAATCTTTAAGGTCAAACCTTGCTTGCATATCTCTTTTTGTTTGATCAACCGCGTTAAGTAACTCGGGTTGGTCAAATTCTGATACTACATCAAAACTTTCGTCTTTTGCCATGATTTTATACTCTTTTTTATTATTACAGAACTTTGATTTTGTTAATTATATCACAATCAAATTCTTAAAATTAAGTATTAAGAGTTTTTAATATATTTTAGTGTTTATTAATCATATAGTAGAATAGATTAGTAAAGAACTTGAGAGAATGAAAAATGCAGCAAACTACCTATAAAACAGAGCTTTTAACAAATGATAACATAGATCAAATAAAAGAAATTTATGAAAGTTTCAGACTAAAAGCTACAAAAGATTATAGGTATGAAATTGAACCTCTGGATTTTTATTCTTTTAAAGAATTTATTGCGGACGGTCGTTTAAACGGAATTGCTTTATTTGATGAAGGAGTACCGGCAGGAATTCTTATTTTTGTTTTTGAACAACATAAAGCGATAGAATTAAATGTTATTCATGTGCCTGACAGAAAAGATTTAAACAAAAAGCGTCTGGCTCTTGCAGGTGCATTGTTAGAGCATTTAAAAAATCGTACCGACTGGAAAGTTATAAGTTATCCTCTTCTTGGTTTTCAGGAAACATTCACAAGAGATATTGCTCTTTTGCAATTTCAGTTTACCGGACAGGCAATGGTAAAATTTGATTTTTGCGATTCGATTTCGTATAAAGTTTTGCAAAAAGCTGATATCGGACAACTCCCTGAAGGGTACACAATAGAATCATGGGACGAAAAATATTTAGATTCAGCAGTTGAAGTAATAAATCTTGGATTTAAAAATTCTAAAGATGTGCTTTTTGACCCGAGATTTTTAACTCCTGAAGGTTGTAAAGATGTTATTAAAAAAATCACAGAAAATGTTTTTGGTCATTTTATGCCTGAAGAAACCAAAGTTATAGTTAAAGACGGCTCTTTGGAAGGTGTTTGTTTTGTTCATATAGCAACTCCGGCTAAAGCAAATATTCCTTTGATTTCAGTAAGAAAAAACATCAGAAATAAAGGGCTCGGTAAATTAGTTTTAAAAGCTGCAGTGGCAGGGATAATAAAATCTTTGGCAGAACAAAAAATTGCGGTAAGTGAAGTAAATGCGGCAGTTGAAACAGATAATTATCCTGCACTAAAAATGTACAGACGGATTGGATTTAGAGAAGATTATACTTATCCTCACGCTTATTACAGCAATCCAAATTATAAAGAATCAGAATAAAAAGCCATGTCAAGTCGTCACAGACAGTTTACCTGAATACAACTGTTTTGGAATTGTTAAGCAGGATTCGTCTTTCCACATGCCACTTTACAGCCCTTGAAAGTATTACTGTCTCAAGATCCCTGACTGTCATTGCAATATCATCCGTCGTATAAGTATGATCAATTCTTTCAACAGCCTGTTCTATTATCGGACCTTCATCAAGGTCAGATGTTACGTAGTGAGCGGTAGCTCCGACAATTTTAACACCTCTGTCATGTGCCTGTGTATAAGGAGCTGCTCCTTTGAAACTGGGCAAAAACGAATGGTGTATATTTATACAGCGACCGTTTAAGGCTTCGCACATTTTAGGCGATAATATCTGCATGTATCTTGCCAGAACAATAAGGTCTATTCTCAGCCCATCAACAAGCTGAAGGATTTTTTCTTCGTTCTCAGCTTTATTCTGACCTGTTGAAGCAAGATGAAAGTAGTTTATCCCGTACCATTCAACCAAATCTTTCATTTCTGTATGGTTTGATACAACCGCTGCAATTTCCATAGGAATTTGACCTGATTTTGTTTTATGCAACAAGTCATTTAAACAGTGTCCGAATTTTGAAACAGCTATTAAAACTCTGGGGAGTTTTCCGCAATCATTAATTTCCCATTGCATTTGATATTTTTGGGCTATAGGTTTGAATTTGACTTTTATATCTTCAAGTTTTGCAAATTTTGAGTTTGAACCCTGAAAAACAGTTCGCATAAAAAATTTCTTTGTTGTCGGATCTCCATAATTATAAGAAGAAGTTATAAATCCGTTATTTTCATAAATAAAATTCAGCACACTTGCGGAAATACCTGATGCATCAGGACATATCATTGTTAAAACATATTTTTTTTTGTTTATTGGCATTTATGTGAACCTGCTAAAATATTTTTATTTTTTTACTTGCTCTTTTGCCCATTTTTTATAACTTTCTTTTCTCTTGTTTTCCAGATAGTTATTACCTGAAGGAGAAGAGGGGCTAACTTTTATCTTTTTTTCGTCTGCCGGTGAAGTTTTTTTGTTTTTATCAACGGCTTTTACTGTATTATTTGTTTGTTCCGGAGATGAAACTATACTGCTCTTTACTGAGGTATAATCAGAATTTTTTGTCGCCATAAAGACTTCAAAAGAAGTTTCTTTTGCTATATTTTCAGAGAATTTTTTCAATTTTCCTGAAGAAATTATATTTTCGCCGAAAGAATTTATTGGATTTCCAAAATCAGAAGCAGGCATGTCTTGATTGTATGATTTTTCCCAAACAACTAGACCTGTACTAGTATCTATCAATGCAAGCTGGACATTAAGCTTGTAATAGGGATTTATAGGCTCTTCGTTAAGGTTGCTGTCTTTATACTGGCTATAAAAATAAAAAGGAAACATAACAGCAACCAGGTCTTTGGAAAACATTCTAAATACGGGTATTAAAGCGGCAGAAATGCTGGAATTTTTATTAGTTCCCGACCTGTTTAAAAACATATTTTGAATATCAAATCCGCCTGAAACTAATAAAATCTTATCAACGCCCAGTCTTTTATCGATTAAATTACAGGTTTCATAATCAACAACTCTGTTATCACGATAATTCATGAGAAATTCTTTATAACGTTTTGATAAACCGTAGCTTTTTATCAAATCCTTGGCAGAATTAAGGTCCGGTACGTCAAAACTCGAATACTTGTTTATTGAATTAATTATGTCATTGGCTATCATGTCGACTGTATTAGGATAAACCCCGTAGCTTGACTGAACGGTCGGGACATTTACAGGGCTGACAATCATTTTTCCTGCCGATAAAGCTGTTGCTTCCTCTCTTAATCCTAAACAGGAAAGGAATGCTAAAAGAACAAACATTATATTGAAAAATTTTTTCATTTTCCCCGAATCTATATTATTTTGGCATCATGAATTAATTATCTAATATATCGTAGTTCTTTTTAATCCTTTTTTTAATTGATTTATTTTTTTGAATCGGATTCAAGCAAAGAGTCTATTCTATTAAGTGTAGAGACTATTTGTCCTTTTAAATTTTTAAACATTTTATAAACAGCCCTTTTAATATTATTTTTTTTTCTTTTAATTCCGGCTGCAAATTTGCGTTTTAAATTTAAAATTTCTCCCGCTATTTCAAGTAATTTATAATTAATCCATTGTTTAAAAGAGAATTTTTTTTGAGCTTCAATTACTTTGTGACTTTGTTTTTCAGGTTCTCTGTCTTTTAATTTTTTTTCTTTATTGTGTTCTTTTTGTCCCATAGAGGTATCTATTTCGGAAACCAGATTAAAAGGCCGCAAAACAAGCTTTTTGAACACATCAGAAAGCTTATCTTTAACGTCTTTTTCTTTCTCCCCGTAAATAGCAGCAAGTTTATCGCTGATATCAATAAATATTTGTTTATTTTTGTCTACTTTTTGCTGAATTAACATAAGCTCATCAGCCATTTTTGAAGGCAACATTTGAAGCGTCGTCTGGTTTTTTAATGAGTTTTCAAGAGGTGACGGTATCTGGGATTTATTTTTTTGAGCCGTTTCTGAAGAAAACATATCAGGATTTGTGAATCTAATTTGTGCGTCAGTTTCTGCTGTATGTTCTTTGTTTGTCAAAGCACGACTAAATCCCGCAGTATTATTAGCGGTATTATCAACCTTAACATTTACTATTGGTGTTATATTTTGGGAAGAAATTTCAGGCATTGTTTAAAACCCTAATTTTAGACATACCTCAAAACCATGAAAGTACATTTTTCTATTTTTTATCGTATAACTTAAATCTGTCAAGTCAATCCTTTATATACAAATATTACACGGTTTTAGGCACAAGATGATTGTACTAAGTCTATAAAAAAATTCATTTACCTGCTTGAGCAACATCATATTTTAGGATTATTGGATTATATAAAAGAAATTAGTAAAATGTTTAATAAGAAAAAGTATCTAATGGGGACTGTTTTTTTGAATAAGGATAAAGACTATTACAAAATACTCGGCATAAATTCTTCAGCTGATAAAAAAGAAGTAAAATCAGCTTACAGGTCTCTTGCAAGAAAATATCACCCTGATACCAATCAGGGAAACAAACTCAGTGAAGAAAAATTTAAGGAAATCGGCGAAGCCTATTCTGTTTTAGGCGATGAAACACGCAGGGAACAATATAATCTTTTAAGAGGAATAAGTCAAAAAAAGTCAAATACAAGTGAACAAGCCAAAAAACAGGCTTCTGAGGCTTATTCGGAACAAAAAAAATCTTCCGCAAAACCAAAGCCGGAAACAGAAAAACGCCCTTTTGGAGATATGTTTTCCGATTTTGTTGATAAAGTACTTGAAAAAGGACAAACACAAAAACCTAAGCCGTCTCAAGAAAAACAGAAAGAACCCCCGAAACCCGAGTCTAAAAAAGGCGATGATATAACGGTAGACGTAAGTATTACAATTGTTGAGGCTCATAATGGCACTATAAGAAAGATTAATATACTTCATACAGAAAGTTGCCCTAAATGCAGAGGCAAAAGATACTTGAATAATATCCAATGCCCTTCATGCAAAGGTAATGGTGAGATTTCAAATCACAAAAAAATCTCTGTTAAAATTCCTGCTAATGTTACGGAAGGTTCAAAAATAAGAATAGCCGAAGAAGGAAATCAGGGACAAAACGGCGGGGCAAACGGCGATCTTTTTCTTGTTGTAAGTATAATTAAAAATTCAATATTTGAATTTGAAAATCTTAACGTACTTTGTGAAATACCCATTACCCCGACAGAAGCAGCTTTGGGAGCAGAAATATTTGTTCCCACCATAGATGGACAGCTAAGTATGAAAATTCCTCCAGAAACACAGGCAGGGCAAAGATTTCGTCTTTCAGGAGAGGGGATTCCTGATGCCAATACGGCTAAAAGGGGAGATCAGCTTGTAACCGTAAGAATTGAAATTCCATCTAATCTTACGCAGAAGGAAAAAGAGCTTTATTTAGAACTTGCAAAAATTCGAAAATTTAATCCCAGAGATGGTATAGTTTTTAATTAAGGAAGAATTTTTTTAAAAAAATGGCTAAAAATGCAAATATAATTGAAATATTTTCATCAATTCAAGGCGAGGGGCCTTATATTGGTTGTCGGCAAATTTTTATAAGGTTTGCGGGATGCAATCTCAAATGTGATTATTGCGATACCCCTTTTGACAAACAAGAATTCTGCAATTTAGAAGTAATTTGCTCTCCTTCTGAGAATGAGCAGTTTAAAAAACTTAAAAATCCTGTTTCTGCTGTGCAGCTTATTCGAGAAATTTCTGATTTAAACGAAATTTCACATCATAGCATAAGTCTTACAGGCGGGGAGCCGCTTTTACATTGTGCTTTCTTAAAAGAATTTCTGACGGAATTTAAAAATTTATTTCCCAAAATAAAAATTTATCTGGAAACAAACGGGACTCTTATTGACGAATTAGTACTAATCATGGAAAATATAGACATAATTTCAATGGATTTAAAATTGAAATCCTCGACAGGCGATGAGTTTCCTTTTGAAAAACATAAAAAGTTCATAGAAACAGCCAAAAAATACAATAAAGAGATTTTTGCAAAGGCAGTAATTACGGGCAGAATTTCAAATGAAGAAATTAATGAAATATCAAACTTTATGAAAAGTTTTGAGAAACAAATTCCGCTTATTTTGCAGCCTGTAAGCTCTGAAAATACAGAACTTTTGCTTTCTTCACGAAATATTCTGGAAATTCAGGAAAAATTTCTGAAAAAATTAAATGATGTGAGGGTAATTCCGCAAGTACATAAATTCCTTGATTTGTTATAAGGAAAAAAATTAGAAAAAAGGAAACTAAACTTAATGACAATTTTTATAAAAACTAAAATAGTGGCAACAATTGGTCCCAGCTCCGAAAGTGATGAAAAAATAGCCGATCTTATAAAATCAGGAGCAAGGATTTTCAGGATAAATTCCTCTCACGGAACACCGGAAATTCACAGAGCAAGAATAGAAAAAATCAGACGAATTTCAAAAGAGTTGAAAGAATACATTGCAATTATTCTTGACCTTCAAGGACCAAAAATAAGGATTGGAACACTGTCAGAACCTGTAGATCTGAAAAATGACGAAGAAATTATTTTAAAACCCGGCGTGGAAAGTAATGAACCAGATGTTATTCCTGTGGATTATGCAGGGATAATACAAGACGTTAAAAAAGAAGACCACCTTCTTTTAGATGACGGAAAATTAGAACTGGTTGTAAAGGAAATATATTCTGACAGCATAAAAACAAGAGTTCTTAGAGGCGGATTGTTAAAATCCAGAAAAGGATTAAATATACCTAATTCCGCATCTAAAAGTGTTTCTGCGATCACAGACAGAGACGTAGAATATATAAAATTTGCTGTTGAAAACGATGTTGATTATCTTGCCCTTTCCTTTGTACGTGATAAAGAAGATATAATCGCTGCTAAGGCTTATGTAAAGCAATTTAACGGGAATATACCTATCATTGCCAAAATTGAAAAACCGCAGGCAGTAGAGAATTTAGCTTCTATTATTTATGTTTCGGATGGTGTAATGGTAGCCAGAGGCGACCTTGGGATTGAAATTTCTCCTGAACTTGTTCCACTAGTCCAAAAATCAATCATACATGAAGCCAATCTCCATAGAAAACCTGTAATAACTGCAACTCAAATGCTTGAATCAATGATTGAACAACCTCTTCCTACAAGAGCAGAAGCAAGTGACGTTGCAAATGCGATTATAGACGGGACTGATGCTGTTATGCTTTCAGGAGAAACTGCTGTAGGGCAGTATGCGACAGAAGCCGTCGAAATGATGGTGAAAATTTCTCAAAATGTCGAAGCAAGTAATTTGGGGCATTTTAACAAAGTTCCTAAAATCAGCGATGATGTGTATGAACTTGATTCTCAAGCAATTGTTTCTGCTGTTATTAAAATGATTCCTGAGGTTGAAATTAGTGCAATCGTTGCACTTACAAGAACGGGCTATACCGCAAAGCTTTTGTCAAAGTCAAAACCAACGGTTCCTATAATTTCAATTTCTGATGATGAACAAATTTGTAGGAGATTAAATCTTTTCTGGGGTGTTTATCCCTATAAGATGAATCTTCAGCCAAATTTTACCGAAGAAATGCTTAAAGAAATTGATTCAATATTGATAGAAGAAACCTTTCTCGATTCAGGAGATAAAGTAATTATTACAGGAGGTCTTCCCTGTATAACCGCAGGAAAAACAAATTTTCTGAGAATTCATCAGCTCGGATCTATAGGAATTATTAATTAAATATTAAAGTTTCAATAAACTCGAAAATTTTTGTTACTTGTTTTACCAAAAAGGGAATATATGTATAATAAATGTTAGAGATAATAAAGGTTGGAAGAAAATGGATTTTTTAAAGAGATGGTACGATCAGGATCCCGTAATATGTCTTGCCATGGACTATTTGGAAAAATCGAGTCCGTTTATGAGAAAAAAAGTTGCACAAGCTATTATCAATAAAGCAAAATCATTAAACATTGAAGTTAAAGAAGTGCCTGTTGTATTATTCCGTAGGTGGTATGATGAAGACAGTGGATTAAGTATAGCGATGGAGTATTTTAGGGTGGCTGAGCCTATGTTACAGAGAGCAATAGCTGAATTTATAATAAATAAGTATAAAAAAGATTTAGAAACCGATTAACAGCTCATAATTATATATGGGCTGTTGCTTTATTTAAACTGCCTGTATACTCTTCTACCGTGAAATTCAACTTTTCTCCAAGCGTTAATATAGTGGCAATAAACCTTTTATCCTCTGCAAGATCTTTGGAATTCTTTAAATCTTCTATAAGCTGAGGGATTTTGGCATAAATATTGCTGAAATAAAAATTTTGAGCTTCTGAAAAATTGAGTTTCAAATCAAGTTTATCAATCATATTTAATACTTTTATAAGCGATTCGAATTCTTTAATTTTATTACTTTCAGCAAGCATCTCAACTTTATTTGTGACATATTCGCTGTATATTTCTTTAGTCGGTTTTGTATCAAGCTGTATGCCTATCCTGCTTGCATCTTTGCTTATATCTACCAAAGATTGAAGCAGGTCAATACTTTCAATATCATCAGCATCCAGAATAAGCGAGTTAAAGGAATTGCTTAAAGCATATTCAGCTGCAATTTTAAATTCTTCAGGAATCTGAAGGTCGAGCTCGCTGAGCTGCATAATAGGACCTCTGGCTTCATCGTAGAGATTTTTATAGGTGCTTGCAAACTCTTCAAGTTTATCTTCAATAAGAATATTAATAATTTTTCGACGTTCTTCTATAAACAGGTTTTTAAGAGTAAAATATTCTTTGCCAAAGTACTCATCAAGCCCCCTAATAACTTCAGTAAGAGGCAGAGTATTGTATTTTTCAATCAGGTTGTCTTTAATCTTGTTGTATTCAAGTTTTCCTGCAAAACCTCTGATTACACAATGAAAATCTTCTCCGCCAAAATGCAGCAGGGCAAAAATCATGTCGTGCTGTTCAAACGTAACATTCGAATTTATTTCAATTCTGCCTATTATAAGCCTTGTATCTCCTTTTTTTGCTTTCTTATAATCAAGAGTTTTTATGTTATAACAGTAAACTTCGGCTTCTTTCTCGTATTCTTCAAACAGAGAGCTTATTGCCCAGTGGCTTACTACCTGTTTAACGCTAACTATCGAAGGTTTTACAAACTTCATGTAAATATCTTTTCCTGAACCGAATTTTTTAATATTGCTGCAAGCTTCTGAAAGAATCTGAAGAAATTTTGTTTCAAGGTCGATTTCCTGAAATTCTTCTGCAATTTGCATTGCCCTTGCGGCATATTTAAGAATTTGTACGGTTTCAATTCCTGAAATATCGGCAAAAAACCATCCGCAGCTTGTGTACATAAGCATTGCATATCTTTGCATTTCTAAAAGTTTCATTACGCTCACCATTTCGCTTTGGTTAAGCTTTTTAGAGGCTTCATGCGCGCAGAAAAGTTCGATTGTTGATTTATTTCTGTCAAGGATTACGTCTATATAGCGATTTCTTGCTTTCCACGGGTCTTTTAAATATTTGGCGGCATTTTTTTCATAAATTACCATTAATTCATCTCTTAACCAATCAAGAGCTTTTCTTAGAGGTTTTCTCCATTTTTGATTCCAGCCGGAATCTGCACCTGTAGAGCAACCGCAGTCTTCCATCCATCTACCGACGCCATGGCTGCAACTCCATGAGGAAACAGGTTTTATTTCGACTTCCATTACAGGGGGATATTTCTCAAGAAACTCGCTGTAGTTGGTTAAAATTAAGCCTGACTGTTCAATTTTTTTCTTAAGAGCGTAGGACAAAGCCATATTCCCCAGCATTGTATGATGACCGTAGCTTTCGCCGTCTGTTGCTATATTTACAAGCTGGTCATAGTTTCTTGCATAAGAAACTCCGTCTTTCATTCGTCCTATAAAAGCATCTCCGTTTGTTAAGAGATTATCAAAAGCTACAGACTTGGAAACAGAACCATCATAGAAAAACAAATCAACATGCCTGTCAGTTCCGTCCTTCAAAAAACACCTGTATGCTTGACCGGGGTCTACATTTCCCCAGCTTACGTCTGTCCATGAGTTTCCGTCGCCTTTTATTGGTTTTACCCTTTGCGATTGAAAAGGAGAGAGAACTGTATATTTTATGTCGCAATCTGCCAGTACTTTTAATGTATCGTAATCAATAGCAGTTTCCGCGAGCCAAATTCCTTCAGGGAAGCGACCGAATCTATGCTGAAAATCTTTAATCCCCCATATCATCTGCGTATATTTATCTCTTTCGTTAGAAAGCGGCATAATCATATGGTTATAAACTTGCGCAATGGCATTTCCGTGTCCCGAATGTTTTTTTGCGCTGTTTTGATCGGCTTTTATTATTCTTTCATAGGTTTTTGGTGCATTGACTTCGAGCCATGACAAAAGAGTCGCACCAAAATTAAAATTTATCAGCTCATAGTTGTTGACTATGTCAATAACCTGATTTTTAGAGTTGACTATTCTGGAAACCGAATTTGGAGTGTAGCATTCCTGTGCGATTCTGGCATTCCAATCGTGAAAAGGAAGCGCACTGTCCTGAAGTTCTATTGATTCCAGCCAGGGATTTTCTCTCGGCGGTTGGTAAAAATGCCCGTGAATAGTTAAAAAATGTTTTTTATCTGACATAAATAAATCTCGTTATTAATCGTCTGTTTATCTGAGCCGTATTCTTTTATTTTTATATGCTATAGACAGTAATTTTATAATTATAAAACTATTTTACATTTGATTACAAAGAAAATCAAAAAATCTTTTCCGCAAGAAGAAAATCTTTAATCTTAATTGATAGATAGCCGTGAATACTGCAAATAATAATTTTAAACAGGCAAAATTATTGACCAATCAGAATTTCTTGTGGTTTCAGGCTGTTATTAATTTCAGCTCTGCCTGAATTTATTGCTTCCTCCAGCGTTTTATAATTTTTTACAACTGAATTTTCAGTAATTAAGTTTGATTTTTTGAAAAATCTTAAAGGCTGTTTTTGCAATCCGACAAAGGCAACATGTTTTTTATTATCCTGCAAGTCCTTGATCGTATTTTTTAATGAAATAAAACCCGAAATGTCCATGCTTGGCACTGTATCCATTATAAAAATCACATAATTTACGTCTTTTATGAAACTATCCACTATATTTATAACTTTATCTGCCGAACCGAAAAATAAAGGACCATTAATTTTATAAATAAATACATCTTTAGGAATATCTAATGATGAGGAATGAATATTATTTATTTCAATCATTTTTCCGCTGGAGACTTCTGACATTCTTCTTATAAACATTAAGCAGGCTAAAATAAGCCCGATAGTAACGCCAATTACCATATCAAACAGTACTGTAATGCTGAAGCAGCTGAACAGAACGATTATATCGCTTTTAGTCCCTACTTTTATAATTCGTAAAACTCTTCTGATTTCAGCCATATCATAAGCAACCAACATTAATAATGCGGCAAGAGAGGCCATAGGGATATTTGAAATAATTGGAGCAAAACACAAAACAGAAACAAGCGTAAACAGGGAATGAATTATACAGGCTATAGGCGACTTAGCACCAAATTTAATATTTACGGCAGTTCTTGCAATTGCGCCTGTAGCGGGAATCCCTCCGAATAAAGCGCAACAAATATTACCAAAGCCAAGTGCTGTTATTTCTGCGTTTGGATCATGTCTGGTATTTGTCATTCCATCTGCCACAACAGCAGACAAAAGTGTCTCCGTAACGGCAAGTATTGCGATAGTAAATGCCGGCATAATCAGGTCTTTAAACATTTCAATATTGGTAAAATATTGTGTGATATGACTCTGTATAAAAATTTTGCCTATATTAAATTCAGGTAAAACTTGCGGAATTCCATGTATTACATTTCCTTTTATTTTGGTAGAAAAAGTATTTAATATAGTCGCCACATGTAAATCAGGAACAAAGTGATTTAATAAATACACTATAAGCGTCATAATCGGTAATATAACAACAGGTGCAGGGAATTTTATCCGACTTTTTCTCCATAGAATTAAACCTGTTAAAGTAAATAAACCGATAAGGCTTTCTGCTAAAGAAAAACTATGAATATGAGCTATATAAGAAGCGACTCTTTCTGTAAAATGAATAGGAATTGAATTAATTTTTAATCCTAAAAAATCTTTTATTTGGATAGTAAAAATAATAAACCCGATACCTGAAGTAAAGCCAATAGTTACAGGGTAGGGAATATATTGAATAACCTTGCCAAAATGGGAAAAACCCATTATAAGCAGTATTATTCCCGCAATAAAACCGCACAATGCCAGACCAACATATCCTTTGGTTTGAACTATCGGTAACAATACTGCAATAAAAGCAGCAGTAGGCCCGCTTACCTGAAATCTTGAACCGCCTAAAAGTGCAATTACAAATCCTGCAATTATTACAGTGTACAATCCGTACTGGGGAGACAGTCCTACAGCAATAGATAAGGACATACCCAATGGCATAGCAATTAAAGCAACTATTATTCCGGCTATAACATCTGATCTAAAGTCTTTTAATGAGTAGCCTTCATTAAATTTATCTCTTAGGGCTGAAAATGGCAAATAAGAGGAAAACATTTAGTTTTGTCCTTTCTGAAATTTAACATGTTTTATAGAGCTTTATAAAAGCTACATAACTATTATTTGAGTTGTTTTTTTTGTATAGAAATTGAAATAGCCAATTGAGGTTGAACAATTCCTTTAATAGAGTAATTTTTCTTTGAAATAATTGCCTCTTCAGCACTAATTTTAGCACTAAAAAAAATTCAAAATTTATTAAATTAAAATATATAATCTTAAATTTATTTTCTTTCTGTTATGAATATAAGAATAGTTGATAAAAAAATTCATTAAGTTAGAATATACTCAATAATAAAGGATTTTTAAAAAAATGAATGAAAATAAAAATATTTTTGGCGTGATACTGGCAGGAGGCAGCGGAAGCAGACTCTGGCCTCTCAGTAGAGAAGTTTATCCAAAACAGTTACTGAAATTAATCGGAGAAAATTCGCTTTTTCAATCAACTTTTTTGAGGCTTATTGATGTAATTCCTGCAAAAAATATAATTACTGTAACAAATAATCTTCACCTGAGTGAAATAAAAAACCAACTCGAAGAGATTGATAATAATGAATGTAAAATATTGGGAGAACCGGTAGGAAGAAATACCGCGCCTGCAATAGGTTTGGCGACTTTGTTTATCAGGAACAGCGAAACAGAAAATTCTGATCCTATAATATTTGTAACTCCTTCAGATCATTTTATTCAAAATAACGAAGCCTTTTTAAATGCTGTAAGATCAGGAATTGAACTTGCCAAAAACGGTTATATCGTAACTTTCGGAATAAAACCGACCAGACCGGAAACAGGTTACGGCTACATAAAAACAAATAATGACTTAAAATTATCTTGCCAGTCTTTTGAACTTGCCGACAATGAAAATTTATCAGGTTATAAAGTCGATGAATTCAAGGAAAAACCTGATTTTGAAACGGCAGAAAAATATATTGAAGCGGGAAATTATTTTTGGAACAGCGGAATATTTATGTTCAAAGCTTCAACAATGCTTAAAGAAATGGAAATTAATGCTCCTGACGTGCTTGCAGGGCTGAATAAACTTGATTTGACAGGTGATTTTATTGAAAAAGAAAGTTATCAGGCAATTCCATCAATATCAATAGATTATGCAGTTATGGAAAAATCCGATAAAATTGCGCTTATCTCGGTTGACTGCGGTTGGAATGATCTTGGATCGTGGGAAGCGATTTATGATGTTATGGAAAAAGATACCAACAAAAACTTCATAAAAGGGAATGTAATAGCCGTAAACACAGAGGATTCTTATATTTATAGTACCTCCAGGCTTGTTTCTGCAATAGGGGTAAAAAACTTAGTTATAATAGAAACAGAAGACGCCGTTCTGGTTTGTGATAAATCAAGAACCCAAGATGTTAAAACCGTTTTTGATAAATTAGAAACAGGTTTTAAATAGAACATCCATCCTCATTACAGAGAAGAATACAGCCTTCAGGGGTATATTCCGCAACACAATTTTTACCGCTATCCTTTGCAAAATAAAGTGCTTTGTCTGCAAACCCGATAATATCGCTTCGATCTTCCGTATCAAAAGGGAACGAGGCAAGACCTATGCTGATTGTAGGAGAAACTTCGTGCTTGTCTTTTGTTCTTATAAGAATATTTGAGATTTTTTTTCTAAGACGTTCAGCGATTTTTTTTGAATTTTCTTTATGAGTTTCCGGTAAAATAACAGCAAATTCTTCTCCACCGTAGCGGCTTGGCATATCCATTTTTCTTAAGGTACTTAAGATAACACCAGCGATTTGTTTAAGTGTTTCATCGCCTATTTGGTGTCCATAGGTATCGTTTATAGCTTTAAAATTATCTATATCCATCATTAAAAGAGTCATATTATGTTTATATCTTTGAGATCTTCTCAGTTCATTATCGAGAATATACTCAAAGTGTCTTCTGGTGTATAGCTTGGTCAAGCTGTCAGTAATTGCAAGTTTATAAAGTTGTGCATTACTTATTGCAATAGCTGCCTGATTTGCCAGAGCACCCATAAAATCAAGGTCATCTTGATTAAATAAGTTTTTATCTTTTTTGTTAGAGATGTTTATAACTCCTATTGCTTCATCTTTTACTATTAATGGCAAGCAAAGGAGTGAAGTGACGTTAGAAAGGTCTGATTGAAAGAATCTTGGGTCATCGGAGCCAAGATTAGTAATTATAGCCTTTTTGTGAGCAAAAGCTTCTCCTGCAATCCCTTCTCCTATTTTGATTTTTGTGCATTCGATAAGACCTTCATTTATTTTGTCTTCAATTTCTCTATCAGGAAGACCATAAACAACCTTTATGATAAGTTCTTCTGTTTCTGAATCATAAAGCATTAAAGAACCTTTTTCTGCACCGATTGTTTGAATTGCTTTTGCGAGGATGATTTGAATTAATTTCTTTAAATCATCTATAAAATTCAGTGCCTGACCGATATTATAAAGAATCGATATGTTGTGAAGAGTTTTTTGGAGGTAAACCAAGTTGGACTCTTTTTCTTTAATGTTTTGAAATTTGTTTATTATAGGAGCAATATACTGAATTATTTTGTTTAGAAAAATAATTTCGCTGTTAGTAAAAGGTTCTCCTGATTTTTTAGAGCCGAGAGAAATTATGGCAAGAATTTTTCCTTCATTAACAAAAGGCAACCACACGCAGGAACCAAGATTAAAGAGATTATATGACTCAAAGAACTGAAAATAAATATTTTTTCCTTCTTCATTTAATATTTTTATAGGTTTGCCGGTTTCGATTATGTGCCAAATCCCTTCACCGAGATTTTCAAACTCATAAGAATTTGGTGAAATTATATTTTCGTAAGAAATAATACTATATTTGTTCTCATCCAATATAAAAAACGCAGCATTTTTTATATCAAAATTCAATTTAAGAAAATTCAAAAGTTGTTCAGCAAGCGCGTTAATACTGGAAACAGAATTTGTTATATTTGAAATTTCAAAAAGTTTATTTAACTGAATTAATTCTTCTTGCAATTCAGTTACTTTATTAATTATTAAATCGTCTTGTCTATTGAAACCGGTCAATTAAATTTCTCACTTACCATAAGTTGTACTAAATTAAATTCTTTAGTATCCAAAAATACTTCTACACATTTAAAATTATATAATAATTTTGAATTTATGCAAAAATAGCTTTTAAAATTAATCTTTTTGTACCAGTTTTAATCAAAAGCCTACCCTTGATTTTTTATTATTATTACAGTATTTTTGTCGCAATCTTTACCCTCTTCAAGCGTATGATTCTTTGAAAGACCTTTGCTTATTACCTGAATGTTTTTTAGATTTGTTTCAATAAGTTTTATTTCGAATTTTGTACTGTCATTCAACTTTGTTATTTTTATTTCTCTAAAAGCATTCGGGTACTCAACAAGTGAAGGCGTGTTAATATGAAGAACATTTTTTCGCTGTGTGATTTTTGTAGCGTGATAATGTCCGCTTAATACTGCAATAACATTACTGTATTTATCAATAATGTTAAGATATTCATCTGCATTGCGAACTTTGTGAGTAATACTTTTATAGGGTTCAACAACAGGAAAATGTTGAACAATTATTACTTTTTTATCAGGGTTATTTTTGAGCTGAATATTTAGCCAATGAAGTTCTTTGTCTGGGAAATAACCGTTAGCGGTAATCTCGTTGTCAATTACACCGTCCATAAAAAGAATTAAGAAGTTTTTGTTCGGGCTGTAGGAGTAATAAAGGGAATCTCTGCTTAAACAATGTGAGCCTTTATCAAATAAACAAGTTATTTCAGCTTTTGAAACTCCGCCTAATATGCCTACATCGTGATTTCCAACTGCATAATACCATGGAATCCTCAAACCGTTTGTGATATTTAAAAAATTCAAAAACTCGTTTTTCCTTGAATGATTGACAATATCTCCTGAAAAAATAACTAATTTTGCTTCAGGCAAATTATTAACCTGAGATATTGCATCTTTAAGCAAATCAGCGGAATATTCCAGCATTCTTTTGGATCCGCCTTTTGCGTTGCTGTCAAGATGTACGTCACTTATTTGTACCAAATCCAGCGTAATTTCGTTAAATTTAAATAAATCAAGCGGATGTGCTGCAACAACAGTAATAAAAAGAAAAAATAATACAAAACAAAAGGTTGATTTTGTAAGGGTTTTATTTATTTTTAACATGTGAATCTTTCTGTATTTTTTACTTATTACAATTATAATCTTAACAAAAGAAACACTTGATAACCAATTTTTATGAAAGTAAAATTGATTATATAATAAAGACAGAAATTGGAGAGGTGCCAGAGTTCGGTCGATTGGCGTCGCCTCGAAAGCGAATGGGCGTCCGCGCCACAAGGGTTCGAATCCCTTCCTCTCCTTTTTTATTTTTTGTCATTGGAAAAACTAAGAAGCTGTATTGTTAAAATCAAAACCGCCTTGTCAAGCAAGCTGTTTATTATTTTCCAATTTGTCATTCAGCTGGCTTTAGCCCGAAGAATGACATAGTTTTTTAAATAATTAACAGGGAAAACCCCGAAAAATGAAAATAGCACTAAGCCAAATAAATACAAAAGTCGGTGATTTGCAAAGAAACACCGACTTAATAATAAAAAATATCAAGAGGGCAAAAGAAAAAGGAATTGACCTTATAGTTTTTCCCGAACTTGCAATCACGGGCTATCCCCCTAAAGACCTGCTTGATTTCGAGTGTTTTATAAATGATAACCTGAAATGCCTTGATAAAATAAGGGATGCCTCCGAAGATATAGCAGTAATTTGCGGTTATGTTGATATAAACGTAAATGCTACAGGCAAAAAATGCCACAATGCGGCAGCTTTCATAAATAATAAAGAAATCGCAGCAAAATATTATAAGCGTTTACTGCCTTTTTATGATGTTTTTGACGAGACAAGATATTTTGAACCGGGACAGAAAGAACTTGTTGTGGATTTTAAAGGCAAAAAACTCGGAATTACAATCTGTGAAGACTTATGGAATGATAAAGATTACTGGAAAAGGCAATTATATCAAGTAGATCCAGCAGAAAAACTTGTAAAAAATAGAATTGACGGAATTATTAATATTTCAGCATCGCCTTATCTTCTTAACAAAGAAAAAGACAGGTTTTCCATAATAAAAAACACCGCAACCAAAAATAATATTCCTATTATTTATGTAAACCAGGTCGGCGGAAATGATGACCTGATTTTTGACGGAGTAAGCTTTGTAATAGATTCAAAAGGTGATATAAAGTCTCTTTGTAAGGATTTTGAGGAAGATTTTTCTGTTTATGACTTTGATTCTAATACAGGGGAAATTCATTATATTTCTCAATCAGAAGAAGAGAGCCTTTTTAATGCTTTATGCATAGGAGTAAAAGATTATTGCGGAAAAATAGGATTTAAAAAAGTTGTTTTAGGTTTATCAGGCGGAATTGATTCCGCTGTTACTGCTGCAATTGCAGTTTGCGCATTGGGAAAAGAAAATGTTACTGGAATAACCATGCCAAGTATTTATTCCAGTGAAGGAAGTATAAGTGATTCCGATAAACTCGCTCAAAACCTTGACATAGAATTTTTAAATATACCTATTATCAGTATGTTCGACTCGTATATAGAGGCTATTCATGAAGAACACGGCAAAATAGTGGATTTGGCAGAAGAAAATCTTCAGGCAAGAATAAGAGCAAATATATTGATGATGCATTCAAACAGATATGGTCATTTGCTTTTGACTACAGGAAATAAATCAGAGTTATCTGTCGGTTATTGCACACTTTATGGAGACATGTGCGGAGGGTTAGCTGTTATATCTGATGTTCCAAAGATTATGGTTTATAGATTAGCAAGATATATAAACAGATTTACTGAAATTATTCCTGAGGATACAATTACAAAACCGCCTTCCGCAGAACTAAGACCGGATCAAAAAGATATGGATAGCCTTCCTCCTTATGAAATACTTGATGATATCTTAAAAATGTTTGTGGAAGAGAATAAATCTATTAAAGAAATGTCGAAAAAGTATCCTAAAGCGCTTGTTAAGGAGATCATAAAAAAAATTAATAACTGCGAGTACAAGAGAAGACAAGCAGCGCTGGGACTTAAAGTCACTACAAAAGCTTTTGGTGTAGGCAGAAGATTTCCGATTGTTCAAGGCTACGATTTTTCAGGAAATTAACAGCTGTTAAGATAAAAAGCAGATGGTTTGAACTATTAAAGATATCTTAAAATTTTTTAAAAACTTTTTCAAAAAGGAAAACAACCGCAAATACATTAGTTTTATTCATATATTGTAAACATTAGAAGTGTTTTAAAGGTGTGTATGTTATACTGCATCTGTACTTAGTATGTATACTTAAGCTTTATTGTGTATTTGTAGAATGTAAAAGTTGCATGAGTTTATATGACCTTTGAAAATAAAATGTTGGATTCTAAAAATATTGATAACATAAGCATTACGGCTTTTAGAATCCTGTCTATTTTGAATAGTCTTTTGAAAGAGCCGTTAAGTGATGATGATATCAACAAAGAATTGCAGGAACATATTGACGGTTCGAGAAATTTATCAAAGGATACAATATGCATTTATATAAACACTTTAAGGTCTATAGGGTGTGAAATTTCTAGACCCTCAAAGAATACAGGCTATAAATATGTCTTAAAAACCCATCCCTTTAAGTTAAATATCTCCAATGACGAAATTAACACTATTGTTGAAATAAGAAAGTACATATCAACTTTAGGAAATTGGAAATTAGCTGTAGAAATTGACGATTTATTTAAGCAAATAGTGGATATTATTAATGCTGAGAGTAAAAAAAACTTCCTGGCAATAAAAAAATCGATTCTATGCCGTGAAGTCAACATAGAAAATATATTACCCGAATTAAACTTGATTGAAAAATATTGTATTCAAAATACAGGTATAATGGTAATTTATGATTCTCCAAATTCCGGAGAAAAGGAGATTTATTTAAACGCAGAAAAATTAACTCTTGAAAACGGCTCATTTTATTTATGGGGGTACAATTATGAATTAAATGAGACGCTCTACCTTCGTTTAGACAGAATAAAAAATATCAAAGTTGTGGAGATTAAAGGAAAAAATAAAAACAGCAAAGACTTTGAAGCAAAGTATAAGCTTACCGGGGATTCTATATTTACATTTACTCCTTCTGATGCGGAAAAAATTCTTAAAAAAAATGATACAGAATTGATTATACTGGCAAAAGTCAAAAATAAATTTAAATTTATACAGAATATTTTATCTTATGGATCTGATTGTACAGTCATATCACCGGAAAACATAAGAAAAGAAATAATATTCAGGTTGAAAATGATGGCAGAAATTTATAATAATTTGTGAGGTTATGGAAAAGAAAATAAAAATAAGTGCAACAGCGTATAGAGTTTTGCTTTTATTGCTCCATTTAAATGACGGGCAGGGTAAAGTTGACAATCTCAATATGATTTTTTCTACCGATAAATATACGTCAAGATATTTTTCAAAAGAGGTGATATTAAAGTATATAAGTACTTTAAGGACAGCTAATTATGATATTTCAAAGCCAACAGCAGCAAATAACTACAATTATGAACTTAATAAATCACCGGTATTGATAGAATTAAGTAATGAACAAATAAAAAACCTTGCTGTTATGCTTTATTACGCAGAAAGCCTGCAGCAAAACAAAATAATTGATAATTACAATAGTTTTTTGAAAAAAATTAAAAAATTTATTCCTCCTAATCAAGTTCAGCTTTTAAATAAAGAGATTAAGAAGCAGGGTGAGAATTTGGAGACGGCATTTTTCAAACATGCTCCTTATGGTGAACTTATAAAAAAAATAGAAAAATATTTAATGGAAAAACAAAGAGTTTCCGTTAAGTATAAACGTCACGGTGATTGTGAAAAAAAACAGGTTGTTTTAGAACTTAAAAACATAAAATATGATGAACAAGAAATCTATATAGCCGGCTATAATCCTATAAACGAACAGGCACTTTCGATTAAACTCAGTCAAATTCTTGAAATAAAACAATTACCAACAAAATCGCAATATAGTCAGATGTTATCTCCTGTAACTTTCGAGATTAAAGGACAGCTGGCAAAGATTTACAGGCTCTATGAGGATGAAAAGATTACATCAGTAAACGAAAAATCAACAACAATTACTGTTACTGCTTATGTAGACGACAAAGAAATGTTGATTAAAAGATTATTGAAATATGGTGAAAATTGTGAAGTTGTTTATCCAAAGCATGCCCAAAATGATATGATCAAAATAATTAATCAAACACTTAAAAATTATGAATAAAGTCATCTGAGTAAAAAAATTTAATTTGTCAAAACGCAAAATTTAAAGCAGGAGAGCTTTTTAAAGATAAAAACCATATAAATAGTCCTTGTTTACATTTTTCACTGTTTAATATACTGATAATAGTTAATTTTAGACTTTTTAGAGAATTAATAAGTTTTTTCAAGAAATATAAAATAATGTTAAAATCTTTTTAAGATTATTTTTACTACTTTTGCTATTGTAGTAAAGTAAGAATAGTAATGAACATTTTAAATAGTCTGGTTAGGTATAAATTTTTATTTAAAAGACGCTGGAGGGATCATGAAATCAACTGAAGTAGTTGACGGGGAACAAGAAGTAATTAGTATTACCCCGCCATTTTTGGGTACATTTACCAGTATTTTCAGGAAAAAAAATCCTGATGTACTAATTAATGCAGCTAATAATAATAAGTTAAAAAGGTCATTAACCGCATTTGATTTGACAATATTAGGCATAGGCGGCGTTATAGGCGCAGGAATTTTTGCTCTTTCTGGAACTGCTGCTGCTGGAAGTTCTACTCATATAGGAGCTGGTCCGGCTGTTATAATTTCTCTTATACTTGCAGCT
Source organism: bacterium (assembly GCA_037147175.1). NCBI lineage: Bacteria > bacterium. The sequence goes on along the minus strand of JBAWVS010000006.1, from coordinate 22,013 downwards.
ACAGCATGCTGTCTGGCAGCTTTGTGTTATGCAGAATTTGCCGCTATGATACCTGTAGCTGGAAGCGCTTATACTTATACTTATGCAACTTTAGGTGAAATTTCTGCGTGGTTTATAGGTTGGATGCTGATGTTAGAGTACGCAATAGGAAATATAACTGTTGCAAGCAGCTGGTCAGGATACTTGGTTAATCTGTTAAGCGGATTTAAAGGAGTCCTCCCAGATTTTATTACCAGTCCTCCTTTTTGGCTAACTCATCCATACACTATGGCAGTCGAAAAATATCATGAAGCAGGCTTAAATCCTGCGCAATATATACCACACATAGGACCAATCCCTATAAGTATGGACTTGCCGGCTATTTTCATTATTGCAGTTGTTACAGCGTTCTTATATATTGGAATTAAAGAAAGCACCAAAATGGCTTTTTCTATGGTTCTTGTAAAACTTATTGTAATTTGTCTTTTTATAGGAGTCGGTGCATTTTATGTAAAACCTGACAATTGGGTTCCTTTTGCACCTAACGGCTTAAAAGGAATTTTTGTCGGTGCATACCTTTTATTCTTTGCTTATATCGGCTTTGATGCTGTTTCCACCGCTGCAGAAGAAACAAAAAATCCGCAAAGAGATCTACCTATAGGCATTTTGGCTTCTTTAGCAATATGTACTGTTCTTTATATGGCAGTTGCTGCTGTATTAACAGGAATGGTTCCGATGCACTTAATCGATACTCACGCACCTATAGCTGCTGCTATGAAATCAGTAAACCAAAACTGGCTGGCCGGGTTTATCTCAATAGGAGCTATTGCCGGACTTACCTCTGTATTGTTAGTTTTACAGCTTGGCGCTTCAAGAATTCTTTATGCAATGTCAAGAGATAAACTTTTACCGGGTGTGTTTTCCCAAATCCATCCTAAATTTCATACCCCTCATATTAATACAGTTATAGTAGGGGGAATGATAGCAGCATTAAGTCTGATTTTAGATCTTAACGCAGCGGCTGAATTATGCAATATTGGAACGTTTACAGCGTTTTTAATGGTTTGCGTGGGCGTTTTGGTTCTCAGAAAATCTGATCCGGATAGACACAGACCGTTTAGAGTTCCTTTTGCTCCTGTAACTCCAATTTTAGGGGCATTGATCTGCCTGGCGTTAATTATTTTTGGATTACCTTCGTTCAAAACACTTATTCTCTTTGGAGTATGGATTGTTATCGGAATGACAATATACTTCGCGTACGGATTCAAAAAGGTTTCCAAAGAGCATTTAACGGAAGAAGATACAGAAATATTACCTTTAACCTGATTCTGAACATCAAAAACTTTGTTTGAAGACAGTGTCGGTGGTATTTTTCAGTAAATTCCCCGTAGCTAGGGGGAATATGAATCTTATTGGTGAAGAACTCCTTAAAAGAAACTTGTTGGAGTTAAAACGTGATTAATTATTTAAAAGGCATATTGATCTCAAAAGTTGAAGACGGTCCTTTTGGTTGCAATATTACAGTAGAAGTTAATAATATCGGCTATCTTATAACCACCAACAAAAAAGTAGTTTCATTACTTCCTGAAGAAGGAAATATAGTAACTATATACACTTCTTTAATTCATAGAGAAGACAGTATGTCTTTATGTGGCTTTAGTACAAGAGAAGACAAAGATTTATTCAACATATTACAGAGTGTTTCTGGTATTGGAGTAAAGGTTGCTCTTTTACTCTTAGGCGAATTAGGGGCATATAATCTCGTAAGCGCCGTTATAAGTGGAGATGTAAAGGCTCTTTCTAAAACAAAAGGAGTTGGTCCAAAGCTTGCCCAGCGAATAATTCTTGAACTTAAAGAAAAAATGACTAATTGGAGGGAAAAAGTTGTCTTAAAACCCTCTGAAATAAATAAAATTGATGATATTGAAATTAACGAAAGCTATATAGAAGCCGAAACCGTACTTCTTTCTCTTGGCTATACAAAGAAAGAATCTTCTGAAAGCCTGAAAAATATCCTGCCCATCGCTAAAAACAAAGACGATTCAGAAGAACTTTTGAGGCTTTCACTACAATGGCTGGTATCGAAAGAAGGATAAGTTCTTATGTCAGAAGTTAAAACCATAGCAGTAGTGGGATTGGGGTTAATTGGCGGCTCAGTATTAAAAGGGCTTAGAGGTAAAGGGTTTAAATTATCAGGCATTGCACGAAGAAATGAAACGATAGTGCAGGCTCTTGCAGAAAAAATCATTGATGAAGGCTCTATAAATCTTGATTTGGCTTGCAAAGCCGATTTAATTTTTGTTTGTACGCCTATTAATAAAACTATCGAGACAATAAATTATTTAAGTTCAAGGGTAAAACCTGAAACAATAATTACGGATGTTGCCAGCCTTAAAGGAAATATACTTGATTCGGTCAATACAAGTCAAACTCCTGTTAGGTTTATAGGTGGTCATCCTATGGCAGGAACTGAAAATAAAGGGCTTGAATCATCTTTTGAAACGGTTTTTGAAGGCGCAAAGTGGGTTTTAACTCCGTCAAAATGGTCAAATCAACAAGATTTAGCAAATATTAGTTCTGTAATAGAAAAACTGGGTGCCAAAATTGTAATTGCTGATCCTGATCAACACGATAAAGCAGTTGCCCTAATAAGCCATACCCCTTTGTTGTTAAGTCAGGCATTATTTAGAATGGTAGAAAACTATTCCGATAAAGATGTTTCTAAGCTTGCAATGATTCTTGCAGCAAGCGGATTCAGGGATATGACCCGACTTGCTTCTGCAAACCCTGAACTTTCCAAGGACATGCTGATCCAAAATAAAGCAAACGTGCTGGATATTGTCAAGGAATTTAAAAATTGTCTTGAAGAATTAGAAAAAGAACTTGTTGAAAACGAAGATAATTATGAGAAAATTATTGAAAAAATTGCTTTTCAAAGAAAGCAAATGTATTCTTTCGAAGGAAAGAATATCTTATAACACAGTATTATTAGGAAAATATAATGACGAATTCTTTAAAAAAAGGCACTTTGTTTGTAATTTCAGGGCCATCAGGCGTTGGCAAAGGCACTCTTGTAAAAATGCTTCGTGAAAACACACCGGAAATAAAAATTTCAGTATCTGCCACGACCAGAAGTCCTCGCCCGGGTGAAATTAATGGTGTCCATTATTTATTTTTAACGAAGGAAGATTTTAAAAACAAGATAGAAGCAGGAGAATTTCTTGAATGGGCAGAATTTTCAGGGAATTTTTACGGAACAAACAAAAAATTTGTTGAAAAAAAACTTGAAGAAGGTCAGAATATAATTCTTGAAATTGATGTACAGGGCGCATTTCAGGTAAAAAATAAGCTGGAAGATGCTATATTGATATTTATTGAACCGCCATGTTTTGAAGAATTGCAATCAAGGCTTTTTAAAAGAAGAACGGAATCAGATGAAGAAATACAAAAACGCTTATCAATAGTAAAGAGTGAACTGGAGCAAAAAAAGAAATTTAATTATACAGTTGTAAATGATAACCTTGATATAGCTTTTAATAATTTAGAAACTATTATTTTGAAAGAAATTAATAAGGTGAAAAATCAATGACGCTTTCGGGAAAAAAGATTTTATTGGGTATAACAGGCGGTATAGCAGCTTATAAAACCTGTGAATTAATAAGAAAGTTGATAAAGCTTAATGCGGATGTAAAGGCTGTAATAACGCCTGCTGCCAGAGAATTTGTGACAGAAACCACTTTGAAGACTCTCACAAGAAACCCTGTCTATTGCGAACAATTTGATGTTGCCGAATGGAAGCCGGAACATATAAGCCTCGCTGACAGCGCTGATTTGTTTTTAATCGTGCCGGCTTCCGCAAATACTGTTGGCAAAATTGCAAACGGAATATGCGATAATCTTCTCACATCATTGGTTGCAGCTTTTAAAAATCCTGTTGTTGTCGCACCTGCTATGAATTGTAACATGTGGAAAAATTCATTTGTTCAGGAAAATGTCTTAAAGCTTGAAAAAGCAGGATATTATGTTATTACACCTGAAACAGGAGAATTAGCCTGCGGTTATGAAGGGGTCGGAAGGCTTGCGGAAGTTGATAACATTCTGGAAAAAGTTTTAGAAATATTCAGTACAGAAAGCTTTTTGAAGGGTAAGAAGATAATAATTACAGCAGGTGGAACAAAAGAGCCTATTGACCCTGTAAGATACATCGGAAATAAAAGCTCGGGAAAAATGGGAATAGCTTTAGCAGATGCTGCTTATTCTTTTGGGGCAGATGTTACACTTATTTCTACCGTAAAAACCGCAAAACCTTACGAAATTATTTCTATTTCTACTGCTATAGAAATGCTTGAAGCTGTTAAAGATAAATTTATTCACGCGGATGCTTTAATTATGGCTGCTGCTGTGGCTGACTTCAGGGTTAATAATGCGTTTAATCATAAAATAAAAAAAGGCGAATCAGAAAGTATAACCATTGAATTAGTTAAAAATCCCGACATTTTAGTGGAAATTTCAAAAATAAAAAAAGCTAATCAATTACTGGTAGGCTTTTGTGCGGAAAGTCAGGACTTAATCGAAAATGCCAAAAAGAAAATTACTAATAAAAACCTTGATTTTATTGTAGCAAATGATATTTCTAATAAAGAAATAGGCTTTGACAGCGATTATAATGCAGTTACCGTTATAAATAAATCTATGAACGAGATTAAAATTGATAAAACCACTAAAAAAGAACTGGCAAAAATTATTTTAAGGGAAATTTTTAAATAAAAATGGAAAATTTAAAAAAAATAATAAAAAAAATAGAAAATTTTGCCCCGCCAGAGCTTGCAAGTGATTGGGATAATTCGGGATGGCAGATTTATCTTGGCAATAATTCAGTAAAGAAGGTTCTTCTTGCATTAACTTGCACCTTAGATGTCTTAAATCAGGCAATAAAAAACGATTGTGATTTAATAATTTCTCATCATCCTTTACTTTTTGAGAAAGTAAATAAACTTTCCACCGAAAATAGTGCATTTTTGCCTGTAATAAAAGCTATACAGTATAATATTCAGGTTTATTCAGCACATACAAATCTAGATTCCACTAAAGGTGGGATTGCAGATAAACTGGCAGAGCTACTGAGCTTGAAAAATATTACATCTCTTGAGAAAGATCTGGAAGATTATCAACTTGGAAGGATTGGAGAATTACAAGAAGCAAAAGAGCTTGACTTGTTTATAAAAGAGCTCAAAGAAATCCTGCAAATCAGTAAAATTAGGCTTACAAATTATTCCAATAAAACAAAAATTAAAAAAATAGCGGTAGTTCCGGGCGGAGGAGCAAGCTTTGTACCGAAGTTAAAAAACATTGATGTTTTTATAACCGGAGATGTCAAATATCACAATGCTTTGGAGTCAAATGATTTTGTTGTAATCGATGCGGGACATTTTGAAACAGAAAGAATTATTTTGCCTGTTTTAAAAGAAATTTTGGATGAATTTGGTTTAGAAATAATTATTGCAGAAGAAAATTCGCCATGGGAAATTTTATAAATAAAAATTTTGGAACTTTAGTTTGTCAAATGCGTCAGAAAATTTTGAATGCCGTATTTGCCAAAGCCTTTTTAATTTAAAAAGGCTTTTTCTTTTGAGAAGCTTAAAAATTTTTCAGGTAAAATAAAATTATGAAAAAAGTTGCAATTCACACGCTGGGATGTCGGGCAAATCAACTCGAATCTTCAATAATCTCCGATAAATTTACTGCTCTTGGCTGGCAAGTTGTTAAATTCAATGAGCTTGCCGATATCTATGTAATTAATACCTGCACTGTTACGGGCAAAAGTGATAATGAATCTAGATATTACGCAAGAAAAGCCAGAAAAACAAATACGGATGCCAAAATAATTCTTTGCGGCTGCTACACGCAAGTTTCACCGGAAGAAGCTGTTCAGCTTGAAGATGTTGATTTGGTTTTGGGAAACACAGAAAAGCTTGAAATAGCAGAATTAATCACGAATGGCGAAATTTTTGAACAAGAAAATAAAATTTATGTTTCTGATATTATGCAAAAAAACATATTTCAGGATAAAGTGGTTTTTTCGGCTTTAGGTAGAACCAGAGCAAATATTAAATTACAGGACGGGTGCAATTTCAGGTGTTCTTACTGCATAGTACCTTATGCAAGGGGAAAAAGCAGAAGCAACGAGCCGCATAATATAATTAATCAAGTTAATGAAATAACAAAGCAGGGATTTCAGGAATTAGTGCTTTCAGGTATCCATCTGGGGCAGTGGGGCTTGGATTTAAATCCTAAAAAGCAGCTTGCAGATATAATTAAAGAGATTGAAAAGATAGAAAGCTTGAAAAGATTTAGACTAAGCTCAATTGATCCGATGGAATTTACAGAGGAGCTTTTAGATATAATTACAAATTCAGGAAAATTCTGTCGTCATTTGCATATTTCTCTTCAAAGCGGGAACAATGAAATATTAAAAGCGATGAAAAGACGCTACAATGTCGAATATTACAGTGACTTAATAAATAAACTAAATAAAAATATCCCGAATATAGCAATAGGAAGTGATATTATTGTCGGATTCCCCGGAGAAACACATGAGCAGTTTGAAAATACTTATGAAAACCTGAAAAAATTACCTATTAGCTATATTCATGTATTTTCTTATTCGAAAAGAAAAGGGACACCTGCTGGTTTAATGGAAAATCAGGTGCCGGAAAACATAAAAAAAGTGAGAAATAAAAAATTAACAGAAATTGCAAACGCAAAAAATCTGGCATTTAGAGAAAGTTTTATCGCAAAAGAGCTTGAAGTGCTTATTGAGCTGGCAAGAGATAGAGAAACAGGTCTGTTAAAGGGAATGACTGACAATTATATTCCTGTTTTGATTGAAGGATCTGATGAATTTAAAAATAAAATCATTAAAGTCAAAATTACAAGAGTTGAGAAGGATAAAACTTTCGGGGAATTTCTTTAAACAGGCGCTTCTGTTTCCTGTTTTTCTGAATTTACTGTAATTTCTTTTGTTTTATCTGTCTTTTTCCCGATTAAATAAGCGGCAATTAATGCAGTAATAGGAACACAAAGTACTATTCCTATACTTCCTGTTATTGCAGAGGCTATCTCGGCGGCAATCGAATTCAAATTAAGTAATTTTATCAATGGTGCATTTGAGGCCAATAGGACAAGCGAGAATGCGCCTCCTATGTATGCGAGAATCAAAGTGTTGGACATAGCCCCCATGATGTCTTTTCCGACGTTTAAACCCGATCTGAACAAATCTTTTGTTTTAAGTTTGTTATTTAAATTTTTAAATTCATGTATGCTGCTGGCTATCGACATGCCGACATCCATTACTGCACCAAGAGAAGCAATGATCATTCCAGCGGTTAAGAGCCCTGTATAGTCTAAATCAGGCCTGTTTGTCCACAACATTACTGATTCCTGACTCCCAAAGCCGTTTAGCGGAGCGAATTTTATTACCAGAGAAGACATTAAGCCTGCTATTATCACGCTTAAAATAGTACCAATTGATGCAGAAAGGCTTTTTAAATTGACTCCCGATACAATAAACATTGTTGCAAACGTAGAAATTATTGCTATAAGTACTGTTGTTGGTATTATCGGAAAGTTGTTTAAAACAGCCGGAACCAAAACAAAAAATACCAGAGCGGCTGTTACTAAAATGGAAAATATCGATCTTAACCCCTGTATTCCTCCTATTATCAGAAGAAGAAACAAGAATACACCTGTAAGTATCAATAAAACAGGAATTCTTTCCAGATCCGCAATATAAAAATCAACCCCTTTATGCGATTCTTCCACGCTTAAAATAACTCTGTTTCCTGCTTCTATTTTGATATCATAAATAGGGCTTGAAGTAAGCTGGTTTTCGATATTTACAATTTTACCCTTATATTTTCCTTTTAAAACAAGAACTTTGGCAGTTTGAACAATCTGGTCGGTATGAAAAGAATCTTCAAGTTCTTTATTGTTTTTTTCCGAAAGAATTTGCAAAACTTTACCGCTTACATAGCTAACCTTAGTGTCAGGAGGTGTGTTTTGAGTGTCATCCTGTGCTAATACCGGCATGGCTAAGTAAAAAAGGCAGAAACAACTTAAAATTATTTTGTACAGGTTAAACTTGTTAAAATTAAAAAATTTCATCATTAAAAATCCTAAAATAAACCTTTCTGAATGGAAGAAATAGGATACCCAAGATGCCTATACGCCTCTGGAGAAGCTTTTCTTCCTCTCGGTGTTCTTAAAATAAAACCTTCCTGCAACAAATACGGCTCATAAACATCCTCTATGGTTCTTGCGTCTTCGCCAAGAGCAGCAGCAATTGTTTCTATTCCTACAGGACCGCCGTCATATTTTTCTATAAGAAGCTTTAAGAGTTCTCTGTCAGTAAAATCAAGACCAAATTTGTCTACTTTTAGTAGATCCATTGCATCATTAGCAACTTCAGGCGTGATAATGCCGTCAGCTTTGACCTGTGCATAGTCTCTGATTCTTTTCAGCATTCTGTTAGCAATTCTTGGTGTTCCTCTTGAACGAGAAGCAATAGTATATGCTCCATCTTCAGTTATTTTTGCTTTCAAAATCCCTGCTGTTCTTTTTACAATAAGGGTTAATTCGTTTTTTGTATAAAATTCAAGCCTGTGAACAATACCAAATCTGTCTCTCAGTGGACCTGAAAGAGAACCGGCTTTTGTAGTTGCGCCAATAAGTGTAAATTTGGGAACGGGAACTCTTAAAGTTTTTGCTGTATGACCTTTTCCTATAGTTCTGTCAATGGAAAAATCTTCCATTGCAGGATAAAGTATTTCCTCGGCAATTTTGTTAAGCCTGTGAATTTCGTCTATGAAAAGAAATTCATTAGGCTTTAAGCTCATCAGGATGCCTATTAAATCTCTGGGTCTTTCAAGAGCAGGCGCGGAAGTTGTTTTTATCTTTGAATTCATTTCATTAGCAATTACAGCGGATAAAGTTGTTTTTCCAAGCCCCGGAGGACCGTAAAAAAGTAAATGGTCAAGCGGTTCATTTCTTTTTTTAGCAGCTTCAGTACTGATCTTAAGGGTTTCCTTAAGTTGTGTTTGACCTATGTATTCATCAAGAGTTTTAGGTCTTATATTATTCTCAAAATTTTTGTCAAATTCATTTTCAGCCGGCAGTACGGCTTCTCTTGAAGAAATTTTTTTATTATTTACATCAGTCTTTGGGGTGTCTTCGCCTTCTGATATAATAGCCAAATTTTAATCCTTTTCCTGAAATTCAATTAGTTACATTATATCTAAAAAGTTCTGGTAATCATATTAAAAAAATAAACTTCGGAATATTAATCCGAAGTTTATCTAAAAAATTATATTTATTGATTTAGTTATACTTTGCCTAAAACTTCAACTTTAACTCTTGATACACCTGAAGAAAGCATCCCTATCTCGTTAGCAGCTACTTTTGAAAGGTCGATAATTCTGCCTCTGACAAACGGACCTCTGTCTGTAATTTTTACAATACATTTTTTGCCGTTATACAAGTTTGTTACTTGAACTACAGTTCCAAAAGGAAGACTTTTATGTGCTGCCGTAAATTTGTTTTTGTTAAAAATACTGCCATCTGCCGCAGATCTTCCGTGAAATCTTCCGCCATACCAGGAAGCAAAGCCTGTCTGCATATAATCACCGTATCTTTGAACAAAATTTACAGGAGTTTTCTTTAATGAACTTGTAAGTAATTGAAAATCTCTTACAATCCTTGCAACACCAAGAGAATCTCTCATATTGTTGACCCAAATAAAAGCAAGCTCGGATGATGTCATTCCATATTCTTTTGCAATATTTGAATCTACAGTAAACAATACTCTGTCATTGATTCTTATAATGCCGGAACCGCTTTTGAAATCAGGGACTATGTTTTCAGGGTTTTCACCGTTTTTAATAATGCTGTTGATGTTTTCTGTAACTATTTTAGCTCTTTTTTCTGTAGACAATCCGCCTGCAGGTTTGGTAATTCTTAATACTTCGTTTTCTCCGATATAAACAGAAACAGGTGTATATTCACCTTTTTTCTCTTTATTGAAAACATATCTTGCTTTAATAAAATTACCGACAGGATTATCATCTTCATTGGAATGATAAACTGCTAAATTACCTTTATCTTTTGTTGTTTGGGTTGTGCTTGTCGCTACAGAATAAGAATAGCCTGTTAAAAATACTGTTAAAAACGTTAAAGTTATTGCTAAAGATATACTCTTTCGACTTATCATATTTTTTGAACTCTCTTTTTTGTAACCTTGCATTTAACTATTAAATTTGGTGATAAAGAACTGTCAAGTTCAAAACAGGTTTGTTCAAAAAAAGGTAAAAACCTTGCCACACAAGAAAAATAGTAGTTTTGTTTTTATATACAAAAAGAGGTCTTCTGTGAATTATAAAAATTGAATATCCCTTATTACAAAAGGCAAAAAACCTATAATTGTTTTTATAACAATAAAGACTGCATGGAAATGCTTAACATTCTGTAACAAATCTATTTTTCAAAAAACAATTTGTAGTCCTTAGCTTTTACAAATTAACGCTATATAGATTTTCATTCGGTGTTTAATCAATAAATAATCAATATACATGTGTTATAATTGTTATTTATTCCAATAAAATAAGCATTATCTTGTAATTTAATGCTAAATATCCAGTATTATAAGTTTAAAGAGACTTGTCGATTCAGACAAGTCTCTTTAAATAAAGTGTTTTTATAAATAATATCTTTGAATCTTTTTATATTTATACCTTTGCAAGTTTATCATTTACAAAAGCTTGTAAATTAGGGTCTTTTATTCTTGATAAAAGGCTGTGTTTGTCAATTTGTGAGGTTTTACCTATTTTTGCAAGAGCAGAAATAGCTTCACAAACAACTAATTCGTTTTCATCAGGTTTTAAAGCTATCCTTATTAAGTAAGGCGCACTTTCTTCAAGTTCAAGCTCATTAATCACTGATAAAGCTGACAGTTTTCTCTTTGTATCATCCGTATCAAGCTCTTTATAAAGATTATGAATTTGTTTATCCCAAAAATTTTCTTCTTCGTAAATTAATAAATGATAAATTTCATCAAGTTCGGCAAGAATATCTTTTTCTTCATCATAAGTATATTGCGAATTTTCTATGAACATTGAAAATTTTTGTCTCGTTTTAATTAAAAGCTGGGCATATTTGCCTGCAAGAGAATCTTCCGAATCTTTATTAGCCAGATTTATTAGGCTTTCAATGCATTCAAATATTTTAAAATCCAGAATAACGCCCATAGGCCATATTTCGGGAACTCCGGAAATTATATTATCAAGTGCTTCAAGTGCTAATAATCTTGTTTTTTCGTCTTTTTCCTTAAATAACGTGTGTATGTCTGTCAACATGGCAATTTCGCCGGCAATAAGTTCTGCCATCCCTGAATTGGACATAGCTTCCAGTATAGCAGTTGTAGCGTCCCTGTTACCGTAGTTTGCAAGAAATTGGGCAGCTTCAATCTTTTCCCATTCGTCATCTGACTTAAGAGTATTTATATAAAATTCATAAGATTCTTTATGTTCTATATTTCCTAAAGCTTCAGCCGAGTTGTTTCTAAGGGGCAAATAATACTTTTTGGAGGACTCAAATAAAGCTTCTGCTGCTTCAGGCTCATTCACATGGCAAAAATATCTTGCTGCATAAGTTTGTTCTTCAACAGTGCCTGTTTTAAGAATTTCAATCAATTTATAATTCAGGGAAGGTGATGAAAATTTGCTTAAACCCTCTGCTATGTAATCATCCCAGTCGCCTTCGTGTTTGTTAAAAAGTTTAAATACGTTTTCCAGATTATCTTTATTTATTGCTTGAATTAGCATATGTCCGGCTTTTTCTTTTATATAACTAAAAAAGACATCTGTATTTTCCATTAAGCATTGCCAGGCTTCAATATCTGCATTATTTATGATTTTTTCAGCTGCTTTACGGGCTTTTTCATTGTTTTTGCCCAGTAACTCAGATGTTGTCGAGTTTGGTAAATTCATTTAAACACTCCGTAAATTAATAATATTATTTAAGAGCCGATCTTGTTAAAAATATAAAAATCAAGATATACAAGCCGGTTTTGATTTTAACAAGACAGCTTCTAAAATTTTACCACTATTATTATAATTTATTGATTTTTTGAGTAAATTTTTTTAAAAAATAAAATACCGGCTTCTATTAGTTCTAAATATATAAACATGTGGATAATAAGACCTGAAAAACTTCGTGTTAACATAGCTCCAGCCAAAACTATAAAGCAGGTAAATTAAAAAAATAAATGTATAGAGAATCGTTAGAACAAATAGGAGAAGCGGGCATAAACCTGTCAAAAGCCCTCTGGTATATTTCCAGAGGGAAAATCAAATGGAAAGAAGTCGCAGTGCAAATAGTTAAAACAGGAATCGGCTCGTTGTTTCTTGCAGCAATAACAGCAAGTTTTGTAGGACTCGTTTTGACTTTGCAGCTCTTAACCCAGTTAGAGCTTTTTGGAGCTGAACGTTTTGTAGGCGGAATTGTTTCAACTTCTGCAATAAGAGAATTGGGGCCTATACTTTCCGCCATAGTAGTATCAGCAAGAGTAGGTTCTGCTATTTCTGCAGAAATAGGCAGTATGAAAGCATCTGAGCAAATCGATGCACTTATCGTTTTTGGAATAGATCCGGTAAGATATATAGTAGTCCCAAGACTTTTAGCAGCAGGGATAATTACACCTTTATTATGTTCATTATCGACTATTCTGTGTATTTTTGCCGGAATGATTCTTGCAAATTCAGTAGTCAATCTTAGTTATGATACTTATCTGGAATCAGTAAGATTAACCAACACAACTCATGATGTTTTTGTAATGTTATTAAAAGCCGGTATTTACGGAATAACAATAGCGATTGTTGCAACTACTACAGGGCTTCAAGTTAGAGGAGGAGCAGAAGCTGTGGGTGACGCAGCCACAAAAACTGTTGTTTGGAATTACATTCTCATTTTCATTTTTAATTATTTCCTAAGTTCTTATTTCTTTAGGCTTTAAGATGAATAACATTGATAAAAAAGAATCTATAGTAAGTTTTAGAAACGTCAGTGTTTCTTTTAAAGAGGTACATATATTAAAAGATCTTTCTTTTGATATATATCCCGGAGAAATCGTTACTATAGCAGGACCTTCAGGCTCAGGGAAAAGTACAATTTTGAAAATTTTAGGCAAAATTATTCAAATTGACTCGGGAGAAATAAAAGTTAACGCCCAAAGACTTGGAATGGCTTTTCAAAAAAGCGCACTTTTTAATTCCATGACCATCTGGAATAACTTAGCACTGGCTCTTGAAGAAACAACAAATTTAAATAAAAAAAAAATAAATAAAAAAGTAAAAGAAGCTCTTGAAATGGTTTCGCTTTCTTATACGGAAAATATGTATCCTGATGAACTTTCAGGCGGGATGCAAAAAAGGATAAGTATAGCCAGAGCGCTTGCAGTTTCGCCGGAAATAATCCTTTATGATGAGCCAAGTACTGGTCTTGACCCTGGAACAGCATCAAAACTCGAAAATGATATGCTTAAACTTCGTGACAAAACAGGAGTTACCTCAGTAGTTGTTACGCATGATCTCGAAACCATCAAAAAAGTTTCAGACAGAGTACTAGTTCTTTATGATGGAAAAATACGTTGGGAAGGAGTGATAGAAAACTTTATGACAGATGAATCTCCTTATCCAAGAAGTTTTAGGGAGAGATGCTCTATTGAAGATCTGTTAAATTCAGATTAAATTAATTTTCTGACAACATTGAAGTCTTAAATCAATATAAAAGGTGAAGAAAATTGACTACGAAAAGAAAATCAGAGAATGAAGCCATTTTGTTTAAAGCAGGAATTTTTATAATCTTTACTTTAGTGCTGTTAATATTTTCAATTTTATGGCTCAGATTTTTTTCATTTGTCCCCGAAAAAGCAATTACAGTAAAATTTGCAGAGTGCGGACCAATCCCCAAAGGTATTCCTGTGTATTATCATGGTGTTAATATTGGAAAAATCGACGGTACTGACTTTTCCAAGGATTTTAGATATACCCTGGTCGCGGTTTCAATATATAAAAAACATATAGATGTACCTAATAATGTTTATGCGGAAATTAAAACGACCGGCATTACAGGTCAAAATTATCTGGAAATTTTATACCCTGATAATCCGTCTGAAAAAATTCTTAAGAATGGCGATATTATAGAAGGAAAACTTTCTGATATGGAATTATTGGCAAAAGCAATAAGTATAGCTGTTAAAGAAGGAACAGTTAACAGGACAATTAAAGCAGTTGGCAAGACAACCATAAATACCGCTGCTGCAACTAAAAAGGCAGAACAAGTATTTAAACATCTCGATGAAATATTATCTTCCAACCGCGGTGATTTCAAAAAAATTATCAGCGAGGCGGCTTTAAGTGCAAGTAATTTTCATACGGCAAGTGTCTCGATAAAAAATATTTCTACTTCACCTGAACTGCAACAAAATATAAAATCTTCAGCAGCTTACATACCGAAAAATTCTGCAAAAATTGGATCTATAGTCTCTAATATAAATAAAATTTCTGTTGATGTAGACAAGGTCACAGGTAATTGTAAATTTCAAGAAGGCTTAATTAAAGCAGCAGAGGGAACGGGGAATTTTGCGGAAAGACTTGATAAAGGGGACTTGAGCTGCTTAATTAAAAAAACTCTCGGGGATACAGACAGAACTATTAATAAATATGATTGTATAGGAAATAGTTTTAACGAGATGATGAGCCAAAGATTTTTGCTCATGCGGCTTATGTTCGGAAAACCAGGAGAAAGTTTCCGAAAATGTAATAATTTGAAGTGTATTGAAGAAAAATATTAAAAATTAAGATATAGAAGCTTTAAAGGCTTGTTTTAAGAAGTTTGTTTTGATTTTGTCAGAACAGCTTCTATTGAACATGCAAAAAATTTTCATGCTTCTTACTATTTAACTCTAAACAAACTTACGCGTCATTGCGAGGAGAGGCTTTAGACTCGACGCGGCAATCCATTTTATTTTTTATAGATTGCTTCGCTATGCTCGCAATGATGATTTTGGCGATTTAGCAATTTGAGTTATTTAGAATTTGGCATGGTTTCGGCAAAATCAGCAGAAAAACACAAGATAAACACATATTAGCGCTAATTTTGCGAGTTTTATCAAGGCTTTGCCTTGATAACATGAAAAAGACGCTTGGTAATTTATAAAAATCGGTTTAATTTGTTAAATTTTGTAAAGAGCAGGAAATGCCTGTTATTTCCAACTCTGTGATTTTTTATTACCAAAATAAAGCTTTATTATTTATTTGTTATATAAAAAATAGCACTTTTGTAGCCGCATTTTTTTTAATATATATATAACCAAATAAAAACAAAATAAACCAAAAAGGTTATAAAACTGTAGTTATAAAAAATGAAGGAGAACACACACATGTCAATTAATTCTATTAACCCAAGCAACTTCTTACCATTACAGCCACAAAATTCAGGACAACAAGTTAATTATGGTCAACAGTTCCAAGGTCAAAGCATTTTCTCTTCACAAAATCCTGCTTCTAGTACTTCAGGTAATAAAAATCAAGACTTGGCTTCTCTTTTAAAAAGTTTAGGCGGTCAAGACGGTCAAGACTCAAGTTCAATAATGCAAATGCTTATGCAAATGTTACAACAATTAATGGGTGGACAACAATCCGGTGGCAGCGGCGGATCTGATTCATCAGGTGGCAGTACCGGTAGTTCAGGTAATACTGGTAGCACCGGCAGTACAGATAGTGCCGGCAGCTCTAGTTCTTCAGGTAGTACCGATTCAACTGATAAATCTCATAAAGGTCATAAATCAGACTCAACCGATTCAAAAAACAAAACTCATAAATCAGATTCAACGGATAAAAGTAGTGAAACCCATAAATCATCAACAGATAAAACTAATAAATCATCATCAAAACATAAATCGTCTTCAACATCAAAAGCATCTTCAACTAAATCAGCTTCAAGTCATAAAACAGCAACTAAATCATCTAAAAAATAATAAGTTTACTTTTAGAAAAAAGAACCTGTCTACAGCAGGTTCTTTTTTTGTTTATATTATTTAATTTTTTAAGTTACGACATTTAAACTGGATCCGGAACTGGAACTAAACGAGTTTACTCCGGTAGTTTCTGTACCGCCTTTAGAAATACCTGGACTGCTAAAGATTGACGCGGTAAAAATAGGAGATGTCTGGAATCCCAAGACGCCCGTACTTTCAGGAAGGCGTGATGGTTTTGAACCTACAGAACTAATAGGGTTAAGTAATGACATGTTTATATACCTCCACAGCACATACATCGACTACACACACTTAAAATCAAATAGGGTTATCGTTCTCTATATTAATAAAAACAAAAACAATCCTCTGATTTCAAAAATCCTTATTACTTGTTACATGAAGTTACAAAGTATTTTTTTTATTCTTTATTAACTATTTTTCCGTCGACTATTTCTATTATCCTGTCGGCTTTTTGAGCAAAATTTCTTTCATGCGTAACAATTATAAAAGTCATGTTTTCTTCAGCGTTTATTTTTCTAAATAAATTATAAATATCGTTACCTGTCTTTTGATCAAGTGCGCCTGTCGGTTCGTCTGCAAAAACTACCGAAGGTTGGTTCATTAATGCTCTCGCTATTGCAATACGTTGATTTTGTCCACCGGAAAGATTTGTCGGCTTAACATTAAATTTATCACCCAGCCCTACAATAGTTAAAATTTCTTTTGCTCTTTTTTCCAGAGAATTATTGATTTGTCTTGCTATATACGCGGGCATTAAAACATTTTCCAGTGCTGTAAACTCAGGAAGCAAAAGATGCGCCTGAAATATAAATCCAATTTCTTTGTTTCTGAATATTGCTTTTTGTTTCTCATTCCATTTTGAAGTTTCATTCCCCAAATAGTAAAGTCTTCCCGAAGTAGGTTTATCTAAAAGACCTAAAACATTCATCAAAGTGCTTTTACCTGAACCGCTGGGGCCTACTACTGCAATAAATTCTCCTTTTTGTATAGTTAAATTTATTTCAGTAAGGGCATGTACTGGTTGTATTCCCTGATAAATTTTATTTATGTTCTTTAGCTCTAAGAGTAGTTCATTTTCTGCTTCAACCATTTATTGCCTCCACAGGACGCAACTTGGCAGCTTGATAAGAAGGCAAAATGCTTGCCATTATACTTGTAAAGACCGAATAGAAAAAAGCCAGTATTGCATAACTTATGTTTAAATTGAATACAGGAACTTGTGAAGTAAAAACAGTTTCTCCTGCAGACTCAATTAGTTTTGAATACCAAATAATCAATATTTTAGCTCCTAAAAGACCTAAAAAGTACCCAAGAATACTTAATGATAAAGCTTGCACCATAAAAATCGCCATTATGGATATATTTTCAGCACCCATTGATTTTAAAATCCCTATTTCTTTTGCTTTTGAAGCTATAAGCATTATAAAAACGCTTGTAATGCTTGTAGCAGCAGAAAATATTATAAGAAAATTAATAAATAATATTATTAATTTAAATCTGTTCAACTGATCAAGGATTTGTTTGTTGTCTTCCATCCAGCTTGTGACGTAAAGTCCCGTTATTTTTTCTATTAACCTTGCTGTTTCTTCAGCTTTGTAGATATCTTTAACTTTTATTCCTATTCCTGTTACGTCATTTTTTATATTTAACAACTGTTGACCGGATTTCAAGTTTACATACGCAAGGTCTTCATCTTTAGATCTCAACCCTGTTGAAAAAATCCCTACCACTTTAAGACTTTTACTTTCTCCTGTCGGTCCTGTAGCTTTAATGCGTTTTCCAATGCCAACTTTCATTTTTTGGGCAAAAATATTTCCGAGAACAATCTCGTTAATGCTCAGATTTTTTATTCTTCCTTTAATAATATCTTTTTCAATATCTACGATTTTTAACTCTTCAGGAACAATTCCTCTTAATACAACCCCTCTTTCCTCTCCGCCTCTGATTATAAAAACTTCGCCTTCCGTAAAAGGAGCCATCGCTGCTATTTGTTGAATATTTTTAAGCTGTTCAATTATGTTTTTGTAAGATTTTATTTTTCTTTTTCTGGTTAAAACCTGATCTGAAAGCAAAAGATTCTCATCTTTAAATTTTTGGGCAAATAAGGTTTTATTTGTTTTAAAGGTATCTAATTCTTTTTGTATTGTAATATTAGGAGCACTTGAAACTGTTCTGTTTATTAAATCCTCCATAAAAGACAAATTAATTGACGGAATCCAAATAATAATGGCAACACCTATACTAATAGCCGTTACAATTATTATTGACTGCTTTAAATTAGCTTTTATGTACCTGAGAGCTATAAATAATTCATAAAATTTCATAGTTTGTAATAATCCATAATTTTTATATGATTATTGTTTTTTAATTTATTTTTCTCGATGCTTTTAAGAATAATATTCCCACTTTTAAGACCACCGAGTATTTTCGTTCTGTTATTATCAAAATTATCAGTTTTTATATAAGTTTTTCTCGCCCAAAAACCAAATTTTGTGAATACATAAGCTTCATTGTCTTTTTGGGTGACAAAATCTGTTGGTATAACTGTGACATTTTTATATTTAGCGGTGATTATTGATGCGTCTAAAGTCATTCCGACATCAAGACGGATATTTTTTTTAGGTCTGCTGAGCCTTGTTTCAAAAGTTCCTGTGAATGGATTTACCTGTTTTTGTATTTTTGTTACAAAACACTCAAAAACATCATCAGGATAAGCATCAAATACAACGAGGGCTTTTTGTCCTTTTTTTATAAAGGGCAGTTCTTTTTCTTCAACTTCCATACCCAAATATATCAGGTTAGGTACGACAAGTCTTGCTATTGGAGAAGTTGGTGAAGCAATATCACCAGTGTGAAGAATTTTGTCGGTAATAATCCCTGAAACGGGCGCTGTTATTATATAATTTTCAAGGTCGCCTTCCGAAAAAATAATATCTCCCTCGGCGGATTTTAATCTTCCTTTTGCTGCTTCAATTTGCTGCATCTTTATTTTTTGAATTGTAAGGCTTAATTTTTCTTTTGCCTGGTTTAATTCACCAAATGCTGAATTAATTTGTTCCTGAGTTTCACCTATTGAGGTTTCTAATTCTTTTCTTCTTAAAGTTTTTTGTTCTAATTCTCTTTTGCTGACAGCACCAGCCTTTTCAAGTATTTTATACCTGTCTTCATCAATCTTTGCATCAGAAAGGTCAATTTTATTTCTATTAAGAGTATATTTTAAAACTAAAGATTTCTGTACTACTTTATTCACTTCGGATTTTGCTATTTCAACTTCCTGTTTACGCGGTTCTGTGAGCAAATCTTCGAGATCCCAATAAGCCGTATCTAACCTGCCTTTAGCAGATATAAGACTTCCTGTTTGCTGTTTTCTCACTAAAGTTGCTATTAGTTGATCTTTTTTTACGTAATCACCTTCTTTTACATAAAATTTTTCAATATTTCCGATTATATTTGTTGTAACAAGGACATCTTCCAATGATTTTACAGTTCCTGTTACTGCCACGGCTTTTATAGCATCTTTAGAAACTACTTTATAAGCTTCAACAGGAACTCCGTCAAAAATGAACCACAATATAAACAGAATTAATAAAACTGCCGCTGTTATATAGCCTATTTTTCGTTTTTTTTTCATATTTTTCGATTAATTTTAACTGCTGTACTAAAATGATACCAATTCGCGCCCTTTAGAGGATTTTCTTTTTGTCATGCTGAGTGAAACGAAGCATCTGTCCCTTTGAGTATCAAGTCTATAAGCCTATAACTTTCAGGAGTGCTGCTTTTCAAGAAAATTTGGCTTTGCCTCAGAATGACATTTTTGTGTTTTTACTTGATAGATGGCAATTTAGTATGATTACTTTTTTAGAGCGGTATAAAGCTAACTTAAATACTACAGTATTAAATTTTTTCAGTAAATTACAGTATCGAGTTTATTTATTGCCTGATAGAATTAAGCCTGTTGAAAAAACTTATTGTTAAATCATTTTAATGGTAGAATTTAATAAACTGGTATAGTATGTAAAAATCTGGAGGTCAAATTGACTGAAAAAGTTGCTCATAGCAGTCTTGAAACACTTAGAAACACTAGAATCCAAAAATTAAATGATCTTGTTGACAAAGGCATAAATCCTTATCCTTATACTTATGATAGAACAGCTTCTGCTGCGCAGTTGCACGAAAAATATAAAGAGCTTCCTTCAGAAGGAGAAGATACCGAGATTTACAGCGTTGCAGGAAGAGTTATGGCAATGCGAAACAGCGGAATGTTTATAGATCTCGTTGACAGTTCAGGAAAAATCCAGCTTTTTACACATAAAGAAAATGTTGATGAAGAAAAAATCAAGCTTCTTAAACTTCTTGATGTAGGCGATATTATTGGCGTTCATGGCAACGTAAGAAGAACTCCCCGCGGAGAATTAAGTATAAAAGTCAACGATTTAAAAATTCTTTCCAAGTCGCTTTTGCCGCTTCCCGAAAAATGGCATGGTCTTACTGATGTGGAAACACGCTACAGGCAGCGTTATTTAGATATGATTATGAACGAAGAAGTTCGTGATACTTTCTTGAAAAGAAGTTTAATCCTGAAAGAAATTCGTGATTATCTGACAAAACGTGGATTTCTTGAAGTAGAAACTCCTATGCTTCAGACTATAGCAGGCGGAGCTACTGCAAGACCTTTTAAAACATTTCATAATGCTCATGATATGGATATGTTCCTTAGGATTGCCCCTGAATTATACTTAAAAAGGCTTATGGTAGGCGGTTTGTCCGAAAAAATATTTGAAATTAACAGAAGCTTTAGAAATGAAGGAATTTCTCCTAAACACAATCCCGAATTTACAATGCTTGAATTGTATCAGGCTTATGTTGATTACAATGAAATGATGGTGCTTACTGAAAATTTAATAAGTTCGGTAGCGCAAAGTGTTCTTGGAACAATGATTGTAAATTATCAGGGCAGAGAAATCAACTTAACACCTCCTTGGGATAGAATGACAATGCTAGGTGCCGTTAAAAAATTCACTGAAGTCGACTTCAGCCAGTTCCTTACAGTTCCTGAAGCGGCAGAAGAAGCTAAAAAACTTGGTGCTGAAATTGAAGAAGGCGATACATGGGGAGTTATCCTTGATAAAGTCTTTGAAATAAAAGTTGAACCTAATTTAATTCAGCCGGTACATATTATTGACTACCCGAGAGACATATCACCTCTTGCAAAACCTCATAGAGATGATAATAGACTTGTTGAAAGATTTGAAACACGAGTAAACGGTTGGGAAATTGCCAATGCTTTCTCTGAATTAACCGATCCTATTGACCAGAGAAGAAGATTTGAACAGCAGGTTGCAAATAAAAGGGAAAATGATCATGAAACCCCTGCTGAAGTCGATGATGATTACATCACTGCTTTAGAATTCGGAATGCCTCCTTCCGGCGGACTTGGAATTGGCATAGACAGACTGATTATGATACTTACAAACTCCGTAAGTATACGAGATGTCATCGCTTTCCCTACAATGCGACCAAAAGTTAATTTATAGAAAGTAAACTTTCTGTTCTTGCCAAAGTCCCCGGCAAAATAGAAATATGTTTTTTAGGGTTCAGCAGCCTTTCTATTCTTGTTAAAGTGTCAGGCAAGGTTGAAGAAAGAAAACTGACTCTGGAGTGGGTGTTGGCAGAAGCAGCTATTCGTAATTTGGAAATTTCATCCAGTGCTAATCTTTCAGTATCCGAATTTTTTCCGGGATTAAAATAATATTCTCCAATGTTTTTGGCGGCATTTTTTGCTGCTTTATGTAATTCATGCGGCAACAATTTTAAAGCTCCAAAATCTATAATTTTCAGCCCAATTGTATTTAGTTCATCAATAATCTCAGAAACTAGTGTTCAGTTAAGTTAAAAGTTTAGAACAAATTTTCTTTTTTCACGTCTT
>JBAWVS010000005.1 GCA_037147175.1 bacterium | reverse complement strand
CTAGAATCACCTCCTTTTCTAAAACTATTTTTCCCATTTCTACAATATTATTTAAAAATACTGTTCCATTTATTCCAAGTTCTTTTTTGGGGATTGCTACCATGCCAAAAGCCGGTTTTTGTTTTTGCTGATTTGCTCTTTGATAATTGTAAGTTGGAACTGAAGTTCTAAAATTTACTGTCATTTTAATTTTTCCTTTCTTTGTGAATATTTTATTTATAGCTTGCTATTTACTTAAAAACCCTCAAGAAAAAAAGTGACATCGAGAGTGCGGAAAAAATTTGTGTTTTCATCAAAAGACCCTCCACTAAACAAAAACCGTATTTTACATTTCTTAATACTCAATTTTTGAAAATTCATAAAACAAAAATACCTCTAAAAAGACATGAATATTTTTTTGTGCTAATTTATTGATAAGATAAAAGCTTATAAGAGAATGAGGATTGAATATGAACCCGTCAGAAAGATTAGACAGAATTCCTCCATATATTTTTGCGGAAATTGACAAAAAAATTGATGAAGCAAAAGCAAAAGGATACGATATTATAAGTCTCGGGATTGGCGATCCTGATACTCCCACTTTCCCTCACATTGTTAAAGCAATGCATGAATCTATTGACGATGCTTCGACTCATAATTATCCGCCTTATCAGGGAACAAAAGACTTCAGAAAAGCTTGCGCTGACTGGATGAAAAAAAGATATAATGCAAATTTGGATGCTGAAACAGAAATTCTTGCCCTTATCGGCTCAAAAGAAGGCATTGCTCATGTGTTTTTAGCATTTATTGATCCGGGAGATTATACGCTTGTTCCTGATCCTGCATATCCTGTTTACAGAAATGCCACTTATCTTGCAGGAGGAACTCCTTATTTCATGCCGATAAACCCTGAAAATAATTATCTTCCCGATTTAGACAAAATTCCTGAAGAAATTGCAAAAAAAGCAAAATTAATATTTTTAAACTACCCGAACAATCCTACAGGTGCTGTTGCAAATCTTGAATATTTTAAAAAGGTTCTTGAATTTGCCAAAAAATATAATATTTTAATTTGTCATGATCAGGCTTACTGTGAAATGACTTATGACGGATATGTTGCTCCGAGTTTCTTTGAACTTGAAGGGGCAAAAGATTATTGTCTTGAATTTTTCTCGCACAGCAAAACATATAATATGACAGGCTGGAGAATCGGTTGGGTTGCAGGCGGGGCAAAACTTATGAAATCACTTTCTGTAATAAAAAACAATATAGACAGCGGTGCCTTCAAAGCTATTCAAAATGCCGGAATTGTTGCTCTTGAAACACCACAGTCAGAAATTAACAAACTCAACGAAATCTACAAAAGACGCCGTGACATTATGGTTAACGGATTAAGAGAACTCGGATGGCAAATAGAAGATCTTAAAGCAACTTTTTATATGTGGCTGCCTGTTCCTCAGGGCATGACTTCTGTTGAATTTGTTGAAATTATGCTTGAAAAAGCTCATCTTGTTGTTCCTCCGGGAACAGGCTACGGCGATAAGGGCGAAGGATTCTTCAGAATAGCTCTCACCGTTGAAGAAGACAAATTAAAAGAAGCGCTCCAAAGAATGCAAAAAGCAGGAATTACATACAACATGACAAAAGAAGCGGTTTAGCCGCTTTTTTTGTTAATTTCTGTAAAATACTAGACAGTTAAGTAGCAATTTTTTTTATTTACATGTTTTAAAAAGATGTAAGTTGTAATTTTTGAAAATAAATATTTAATGACACAACCTTTAATATCAGCAAATTATAAAGCTTCATACCAGAATTCTCTAGCAAATAATGCCGATAGAAAAAAGCAAAATAGAGAAGGCTTTGTTGTGCCTGAAATAAAAGAAAATAATGCTGCTGATAACTTTCAAAAGAAAGATAAAAAAACAAATTGGGGATATATATCAGGTGTTGTTTCAACTGTAGCGCAGTTGGCAGCAGGCTTATTAATGATTCCTGCAGCACTTATGGAAAGAAAAACAAATAATTTAACAGAATCAAAAATTAAAAAATTATCTGAAAATCTTTCTGAAAAAAAGAAAAAAGAAGAAATAGAGAAAATAATAGGCGAATTTGGTGAAAGCAGTATAGAACGATTAGGGAAATGGCTGACTGAAAAAGGTAAATATAAAACATTTGCAAAAAAATTACTTGAAAACGGACAAAATATACATATAAAAGGCAAAAATGCCAACAAGCTTGGATGGATTTCACTCGGGTTTAGTTATCTTGTAAGCATTCCATCTATAGTGGGCGCAAGTTTTTCCGTTAAACAACCCAGCATGCTTTTAGGAAGCATCTTATGGGCGGCCGCAACCCCGTTTATGATGATGGAAAAATATGAAGGTTCATCCAGACTAAAAGGCTTTTTACTGCTTGGATATGCTTTTAATTATATCGGACTTGCAAATAAAATAAAAAATGATGAGGCACTCAAAACAAGCGGCAAAACACTCGAATATGATATAAAAGGAAGTAAAGACAGTTTGTCGAAAAAAATCTCCCAAATAGTTAAATTCAGCTTAAAAGATCATCTTTCTTTGCCAGAATCTGTTAAAAATGCATGTGTTCAGACAAAAGAATATGTTTTGAGGCAACGAAAAGAAGTTCCTGATTTTATGTCTTTAAGTCCAACTTCTGACAACAGAAAAATTACCAGTATTCTCTTATATGCAGGCGGAATTCCTCTAATGATTTTCGGGAAGAAAAACAAAATAGTAGAAAAAGCTGCAAACCTGATGATAGGTTCAGGTTTATTTCTCGATGCAATCGGCATGCTTGCCATCGGAAGAAAAGAAAAAGGAGGAACAAAAGCCCTACTGCTGGGAGGAGTTCCTTTAAGAACCGTAGGTGATTTTGCGCAGACGAACAAACTTATGTATGGCGTCAGAACTCTAGGCGGAGCTTCTTTTGAGTATTATTTTGCAGCTTTAAATAAAAAAGAAGAAGCTGAAAAAACAAAAACCGATTCAAAAGTTTAATACTTAAATAATCACTGTCGCCAATTAATTTATTTTTACAAATTGTCATTCTGAGGGTTTTAACCCGAAGAATCTGTCCAGTAAGCATTTTTAGCTAAAATCATAAATTGGACAGATCCTTCGCTTTGCTCAGGATGACATTCTCAAAAATCAATATTTGCAACAATTTTAGCTAATTGGCGACTCGAGTTAAATAGCTGTTGCGATTGGTTCATCCACTATTTTTGGCGTGATTAATATTATAAGTTCGGTTTTATTATGAATATATTCTTTGTTTTGGAACAACTTGCCTACACCGAGTAAGTCGCCTAATAATGGTATTTTTCCGATTATTTCAGAGTTGTTTTCTTTTGTAAGACCTGCAATTGCAAGAGTTTCTCCTGATTTTACCCTTACATTCTGAAGAATTACTTCTCTTGTAGATACAGGTGTTATTTTTACTGCTGCTCCACCGTTCAGAAAATCACCAACAGTTATTTCAGGCAACGGATCTGTTATTGAAGGTCTAATTTTCATTGTTATGTAGTCATCATCTCCTATTTTAGGCAAAATATTTAAAACTATGCCGACATCGGCTATTTCAGTATTATAAGTTGTAGATGTCTGTGTAATAGTAGTTGTAACTTTACTTACTACCTGATCAGTAATTTTAATCAATGATTCACTGCCGTCAAGTGCAAGAATTTGAGGGTTTGCGAGGAGTTTTGCTTTTTTATTCGTAATAAGAGTATTTAATTTTGCTGCAAAATTATTATTTAGAGAACTAAGTGTATTTAAGGTAACACCTGACTGGTTCGCCAGAGAAGAGAAACCATAACCGGGAAATTCGCCCGTAACGCTGTTAAATCCGCCGCTAAGGCTTCCGCCTTCTGTGTTATAAAGAACTCCAATATTGCTTGTATCATCTTTTTTTAGTTCTATAAGTGAAACTTCTATTGAAACCTGTCTTAAGGCTTTGTCCAGTGTTTTTATAGCTTCTTCAGCCATCAAAATATCTTCTTTTAGACCTGCAACCAGAATAGAGTTTGTTCTTGTATCAGGAATAACAATAGCTCCGCCGTCATTGTTGTTTATTTGAATAGGCTGTGTTGAAACTTTTGGCTGCTGAATCTGTATTGTGCTTGCAAGTTTGCCTGCATCCCCAAAATTTGCTCCGGGAATAATTTCTTCAACTTTTCCTTTAATTATTTTAGAATCTGCAAGGCTGCTTTGTCCTGTTGAAGACCCTGTTTGTGCTTGCTGCTCAGAAGAAGCTGTTTGTCCTGCACCTGAAGCAATTTCTGCCATGGCAGTACCGCCCGTTTTTTCCGAGACTTTATATCCTTTATTAAAGATGCTTGCTTCCAGAATTTGAGCTATCTCAACAGGGTTTGAATTGTTGAGTTTGAAAGTTTTTATAAATCTTCTGTTTAAGCCTTTTTTTGCCATTACAGGTCTTGAAGCGACAAAAATAGTGTTATTTGAAAGTCTTGCTTCCAGTTCCTGACTTGTTAAAATTACCTGCATAGCTTGATTAAGTGAGATTTTTTTAAGTTCTGCGCTGATATTTCCCATCACGCTCTGGTCTATAACTATATTTTTATGTCCTTCCCCGGCAATAATTCTTAAAATAGAAGCCACATCAACATCTTTAAGAGTCATATCAATTGTTAAATTTTCAGAAAAAAATCTAATATCTGATTCAAGATTTATTAAACCATTATCTTTATTAAACAGGGAAAGCTTTACTGTATCAGTAGTCATGTCTTTTCGAGCAAGTCCGTTAATAGTGTTATCATTAATTTCGTTTAAGGATTTAATATTCTCCGAAAAAGCAGGCGTATTAATCAATAATAGAGCCAGTAATAATGCAGTAAAGCAGGGAAACAGATTTTTTGTGGCATTGAGCAGCTTCATAAGATACCTCTTTTATGTTTAATCATGAAAATTTTTAACAAGTTGGATATTCCCGTTATCTTCATCAGTAAGACTTTTAATGGTTTTTGTGACGGGTTTTCCGTTTATTTCAAATTTTGCGGTAAGCAATGACGGATTTACGGCTAATACTTTAACATTGCTGATTTTATCATTTGCGTTTAAAGCTTCGACAACTCCGTCTATTTCGGCTATAACCTTATCTCCGATAAAACCTTTTACTATGATTAAATCTTCCGGTTTTGGAGCAGGAGGACTGGCTAATCCGGAAGGAGAAAGAGGATTAAAGCCTTGTAAAGAAGGAAGAGTTCCTATATTGCCTGCTGTTGGAACGGGGGGAAGCTTGCCTGCAAAAGCAGGATTTTCTCCTTGAACAGTTGAAGAAGGTAGAAACTTGCTTTCACTGTAAGAAAAAGGATCATGTTTTCCTGAGGATTTTCCCGCAAGGCTTAAAAGGGCTGATTTGTCCGTGGGTTTGAATTTTATTTTTGGTGTTATTTCACTCTCTGAAACTTCTGATTTTGTTTCAGCTTTTTGTATTTTATTAAGTTTAATTTGTACATTTCTTTTTTCTTTATTTAAAGCAACTCCTTGCTGCCCTGTTATTGCAAGTTTTGTTCCGGAAAAGTTATTTATTCCGTTATAGTAATAGCATGTCCCCCCGAAAAGCAGCATCGCTATCAGGATTATAAATATTTTTTTGACTTTTTCTTCTTTTAATTCGATTTCTTGAACTTCTTTTTCCTGTTTCATAGTAGAAGTGTCCTTATTTCGTTTTCAAAAATTTAAACTCATTCAGGATTCGCTAAATTTTTTTCTGATTTAAAGGTTGAGCCTTCTATGGTAAGTTCGATTTTGGGATTTGGATTTGTTTCATCATTTTTGGAAATTTGTGCCGAAACCCCGTTTATAATAAATTTTCTTTGATAATTTTCAAGACAGCTTACAAAATTTATTATCCTGTTATAGTTGCCCAGAGTTTTTATTTCAAAAGGTTTTTCATAAATTGTTAAAGGATAGACAGGTCGTTCTTCTTTTTTTTGTCTTCTTTTTCCGCTTCTTTTTTTAGAAATTTTATCTTTATTCTCATTGGGATTTGTTATTTCAAACTCTTTTTCCTGTTTAGAATCAAGAGATATTATTATTGTTGATGTATTAATAGAAAATTTGCCTAAATCTACAAGAAAAAATTCATCTTCAAATTCAGAAGGCACTTGTACATCAAAGTCTGCGACCTGATTATTAAGTTCTTCCGTTTCTTTAAGCAGTTTTTTGTTGTTATTTAGCTGTTCAATGCTTGCCTGAGTTTCTTTGCAAAGATTTTTTGTTTCAATAAATTTATTTCTCAGATCGTTATAATTTCCGATCGCAGGAAATAATATCTGTGTTATAAAATACAGAGTCAACGCCGCAGGTATTAAGGTTATAAGTATGGTTTTTTTTGAATTTTTCATGACTTTTGCCTTTTCATTTTTTCGTAATGGCAGCGCTATTATTTATAGAAGTTTTTATCTGAAATTCATAAGTTCTTGTTTTGTCATTAAACTCAAGTTTTGAAATTTTAGCGTTTGACAGCAATGAGTTTTGGCTTTCATTCAGGTTAAATATAAATAATGAAATTGCAGTTAGGGGCTGTAGTTTTTTATTAGCGGGAATTATGCCGGAGATCTCCAATTTAAGAGGAGCATCCTGTTGTCTTGACTGTCTTAATGTTCCTTCTTTTTCAATTTTGAGAACAATTATATCTTTTGGAATCTTATCGGCTATTTCTCTTAGAACAGCACTCCAGGGGAAAAATGAGTTGTTTAACTGTTTCTTGATAACAATTTTAAATTCCGTTATTTCTTTTTCTTTTTTTAAATTTTTTCTGAAAGCTGAAAGCAGGGTTTCCTGTTCTTGTAATGTGTTTAAATTTTCATTTAGTTTTATAAGCTTTCTATCAAGGGCTGATGTCATTTGTTTAACAAGAAGCCACCCTCCCATACTGGCTGCAAATACTACAAGTACGCTAATAATCATAATATAGGCAAGAAGCTGGTTTCTTGTATCAAAAGAATTTCTTTTTTTTGATTCTTTAATATTTTGTTTTGAAGTTTTTCCTGAGTCGCCTATCAGATTTATTTTGATGGTTTTCAACGTTCAAATTCCTTTTATTTAAGGTAAGTGACTCGAGTTGCTAATTTTTTTGTTATTTCGAATAAAAAAACTAAGAAGGATAAAGCGCTAAACCGATACTTGGACAAAGGGCAGGAATATTTGTCGAAGAAATTAAATTTTCTGAAATTTCAAGATTATGAGAAATATTATTAAGAGAATCACACAATTCTGTTTGAATTTTTAATTTGTTTGTTATGTATTTATCAATATTTTTAATACAAACTCCGCTTCCTCCAAGGATTATTTTCTCTATTTTGTTTTTTGGCAGCCCTTCTTGCGAGGCGGGAGCATAAAATTCAACTGCTTTCTGGATTTCAGAGGCAATATTGCTGTAAATCGCCCTTGTTGCATTTGAAGATTTATTTAACTCAAGATTATCGCTTGTTTCCATTCCTGGAAGAATTAAACCAAAAGCAGGGAGCCTTTTTTCGATTTCTTCCTTATTTATTTCAAAGCTTTTTGTCAGAGCTTCAATTATATTTTTTTTGCCTATCATTGTATTGTGTGAAAAAACAGGCATACCGTTTTTTATAATGTTTATATCAGTACTTTCATAGCCTATTAATACTGATATATAAGTTAAATCAGGGTTGTTTATCATTTCTGCGTTTGCAAGCGTTCTTATCATTGCAAAAGAAGAAACATCTATTGCTGCTACTTCAAGATCGGCTTTTGCAAGACAATCAACAATATTTTTTGCAATTGTTTTTGAAAGTGAGCAAAGAATCACATCAATTTTATTTTCTTTTAAGGTCTGTTCAATAATTTGAAAATCAACATTTATTTCGTTAATTGTAAGAGGAATATGCTTTGAAGCTTCTTGCGGTGCGATTATTTTTAATTCTTCCATCGGCAAATTGGGAAGAGTGATAGTTTTTATGAACATATTACTGCTTGAAATACAGACATTAACTGTTTTTATATCAAAATGGTTTTCCTCAAGTATTTTTTTCAGACTTTCTGCAAAAATCTCGGGCTTGATAATTATTCCGTTTTTAAGAATTTCTTCATTGAATTTTTTACAGAAAAATTTTTCTAAAACATAATTATTTTTTTCCAGAGAAAGAGACACAAGAGTAAAACCTTCCGGTGTAATTTCAATACCGGCATGAATTTTTGAAGTTTTTTTTAATAAATTAAATATCATCTCCAACACTCATAAGTTATTCTTAACTGTCCACTTCTTCATAATACACATGTTTTTTTAAAAAATTAAGTATCCGAAAATAAAAAACATTATTCCGAAAATCAGAAAAAGGCTTTTTTTATTGATATATCTGATTATTAAGAATTTAATTATTGTCTTTACATTTTTAATATTTCGAAACATACTTCTGAAAATCAGAAATTAATCAAAAAACACAATACTTTGGTTGCTGCCATTTTTGATTTTTATTCTTAAATCAATTCTCTTTTAACAGCTTTCATTGCAGCTTGCGTGCGGTCTTCAACTTCAAGTTTCTGGAAGATATTTTTAATATGAGTTTTTACAGTGTTTAAGCTTATAAAAAGATTGTCGGATATTTCCTGATTGCTGCATCCTTTTGCAATGAGATTGAGAACTTCAAGTTCTCTTTCCGTTAAATTTGAAATAGTGTCATTTTTTAAGAATTTACCGGCTTTATCTGCAAGTTTGGCAAGGACTATTTTTGCAATTCCGCGATCAAGCCATGAAGATCCTTCATGGGTACTTTTTATAACTGTTATAAGAGTTTCAGGAGCAGCATCTTTCATGCAATATGAATTTGCACCTGCTGAAAATGCCTCCAGAACATCTTGTTCAGATTCATGAGAGGTGAACATAATTATTTTTGTACCCGGATTTATTTTTTTTATTTCTTTTGTTGCTCTAATACCATCCATTAATGGCATTCCTATATCCATTAAAATCACATCAGGATTAAGTTTTTGGGTTACTTCAATCGCAATTTGACCATCGTTTGCTTCTCCGACAATTTCAATATCATCAAATTGCCTAAGAGTTGTTTTTAACCCGACTATAGTGAGTTTTGAGTCATCAACTATCAAAACTTTTATACGTTTTTTTTCATTCATTTTTTATTCCTTAATTTATTAGAGATATTTTCGGATTAAATCCCTAAAAATGACCATTCTTGTTGTTAAGCTGTTTGAATTGGCAAAGTGAGTTTAAAAACACTTCCTCCTTTTTCAGAGCTTTCTGCCCATATATTCCCGTTATGCTGAATAATTACCTGATAAGAATAGTATAAGCCCAAGCCTGCTCCTGCCGGTTTTCTGCCTTTGCTCAAAGAAAACCTCTGAAATAATAAAGGCATATCCTCTCGGGCAATACCTATTCCATTATCTTCTATGCTTAAAATAATGCTGTTAGACAAAGTTAGTGTTCTTGTAAGTGTAGTATATGATTCTGTTTCTATTTTGGGTGCGAATACGGTTTTTTCTTTTATAAAATCGATATTACAGTTAATAAAACCCCTGTTAATACCATTATTAATGGCATTACTTATTAGATTGTGAAGTACTCTTTTAATTTCGCGTTTATCCGCTTTTATTAAAATTGTTTCCTGACGGCTGTTTATATTTATTTGAATTTTTTTATCATCAGCCAGAGATTTTATTTGATTTATTGAATCTTTCAAAAGCTCTATCATATCAAATTCTGACTCAAACAATTTTACATTTCCGCTGTCATACCTGTAAACTTCAAGCAAAGTTCCTATCATTTCAAGAGAAGAATTATTGGTGCTTTTTATAAGTTCGAGGACTTCTTTCTGCTCCTGTGTAATTTCGCCGTAAGCTCCTTTTAACATATATGTAACGGTTTGATTTTCGGCAAGCATCGGGACTTTTAGGTCATGAGTGAGAGTCGCAACAAAATTATCTCTCAAGTGTTCCTGTTTTTTAAGATTTGAAGACATCTGATTAAAGGTTTTAGAGAGCTGAGCCATTTCATCATTACCTTTGATTATAACTTCATGTTCAAGATCTCCAAGAGCAATTGATTCTGCTGCATCAACAAGTGTAAGTATGGGATTTGTAATTGTCCTCGCAAACCAGCCGGCAATTGACATCGCCACCAAAAGGCTTATTACGGCAATAATCCCTATTGATTTTATGTTTCTGTTACCTGAAGTTATAAGTTCGCTTGACGGAATTCCGAGATAAATATTACCGATTTCTTCATTGAAATAATTTAATATAGGAATAATTGTATTGATTTCAAGCGGATTTTGAAGATGAATACCGTTAAAATAATCTCCCTGTAATAATTCCGAAGAAGGTTTAAAAACAATGTTGTTTGAATTAAGAATTAAAGCCTTATCGTCTTTTAATTTGTAAAAAGCAACTGTTGCATCGGTAAAACTTCTCATATCCTGAAGAATAGAAATTTTATTAACAGATTGTCCCAGCATTAAAACGGACGAGATCTTATTAACTCCGCTAAAGATAGGTGTTGCAACTATTTTATAAATATTATTATTTATACTTTCTGAGGATAAAACCGTTTCTCCCGTAAAAGCAATATCAACAACTTTATTAACAGAAGATATAATATCTTTTTTGTTTATTTCTCCTGCTTTTGCCAAAAAATTGTTGTTTTTTGATAGGATTACACAAAAACTCAGATCATAATTTTTTTGCAGTTCTTCTAATATTTCTTTTTTTGAAGACTTTTCATTAATAATTCTTTCAATGCTGTTTTGAGCTAAAAACTTAAGCCTGTTATTTTCATCCTGATATTGTTGCTCAAAAATCATTTTATTTAATGCTACCTGATTATCCGAATTCTCTTTATTGTTTTGATTAATTATATCGGTTGAAAAATTTCCTATAACCATAAGAGGTATTGTGATTACAAAGAGAACCAGCATTAAAAGTTTTGTTGTGATTGTATCTATGGATTTTAAGAAACTTTTTGTTTTTTTTCTAAAAAATTTTATAGACTGCATAGTTTATTTCTTCAATCTTTTCATTAATAAATTTTATATAAGTTCATCATTTTTAAGTTTAAGTTTTATTCGGTCAAGTCCCGTTTGAATAATTCTTGTAATTCTTGATGATGTTACATTTAATTCTATTGCAATATCTTTAACCTTTTTATTTTTATAAAACCTCATTTCAAGTACCAGTTTTTCTCTTGGAGGTAGGGCTTTCATTGCTTCTTTAATAGCTTTGCTCATTTCCAAAAATTCTATTCTCTGGTCGGGAGTAAGCTCAGAGTCTTCTATTTGAACAGGATTACTCGCTTCTGCAAGTTCTTCTATAGAAAAAATTGTTTCGTATATTGTTTCTCTGATATTATTTTCGTTTACTTCTTCATTTTCTTCATCTTCGTCATCAAAATCTTTTGATAAATATTTGCAAGAATACCATTTATAACGTTTTCTAAATTCGTTTCTTATTGCCCATTTAATTGCCGTAGACAAATAAGCATCCGTATGTTTAACTGCAGGCTGAGAAGACAAAATAATATATACGGCGGTTGCGCCTATATTTATTAATTCAGAGCAATCTATAATATGTGCAGACAAAGACAATCTTGAATATTCAATACGTGCTACAGTTTTTATAAGATCTGTATAATCATTCACGGTTTTCGCAAAGGAAGAGTTAGAATTATCAGGAATTTGCATATTTTCATTATTACCGGAATTAAATGGCACAGGATAATTGGCAATTAAAATTTATTTTATCATTTAAATAAGAATAGACAAGATTTTTAGAAACTGTCCTGTTAAAATCAAAACAGCCTTGTCAAAGGAGCCTTTAAATCCTATAGATTTATAGAATGATTTTTAAGTTCTTTATTAAGTTCCTTTGCTTCCGGAACAAAAGAACTTAATAAACTCCAGAAGTTTTTGCCATGATTTTTTTCTTTTGTATGCGCCAATTCATGCAAAATAACATAATCAATAAGTTTTTCGGGCAACCGCATAAGATGAAGATTCAGGTTAATGTTATTTTTAGAAGAGCAGCTTCCCCATCGGGATTTCAAATTTTTAATAAAAACTTTTTTATAGCTCAAATTATATTTTTGAGAAAGTTCTTTGACTTTTTCAGGGAGATAATTTTTAGCCTCAAGCCGTAAAGTTTCTATTATAGCAAGTGCTATTAATTTTTGAACGGGCGAAGTTTTTATATCACAACCGACAGGACAATAAAATTCCAGAAGACCGTCTTTTATTTTGTATTTGAAGGAATCTAAAGCATGCCTTTTTATATTTAAAGTATGCTCTCTGGTTTTAAACTCGCTATTTTCATCAAAAACAGTGTTTTTGTTTTCCAGCTGCTTTATTTTTTCAAAATTTTCTTTAAGCCAGAGTATTTTTGAGTGTAAAAAATCTTCCGCAGTTTGAAATGGCACTCTTGCCGGAACTGTAATTCTTGGTGGTCTGTTTGGTTTAAGGATAATTCTTAAATTTTTGGCATTTTTGATTTTGTAAAAATGAACAAATCCTATATCTTTTATTTCAAGAATTTTTTTTGTCATTTTAATTTATATAGCTCCATGAAAATTTAAAAAGGGGATACTTTTCTGATATAATTTTGTTTAATTCAAATTATTAATTAACTCCAATTGCCAATTAATTTTTTTATTGTCATGTTGAGCAAAGCGAAACATCTGTCCCTTTTGGGTTTTAAGCTTAAATACTTTTTTGGACAGATTCTTCGGACTAAAGCCCTCAGAATGACAATACCAATATTAATGTGGATTTCAACTATCTGGCAATTCAAGTTAATTAATTTTATTTATATAGCTATAAACAATAATAATACAAAAATCCGAGTGGAGTGGATGTTAAAATTTATAAAAAAATTTGTCGACAAAGTTTTAAAATTTAATAATTCGATTTCCAGCTATAAAGCGGTTACAAAAGAAGTTGTTATACCTTCCAGAGCCTTTGTCAACTGGGGAATTTATCTTGCAAATTCCGGAGAAGTAGATAAGGCAATGGAAAAATTTGAATCATCAACCTATATGATCCCCAAAACGCCGGAAAGCTTTAATAACTGGGGAATAGCCCTTGCTACACAGGGAAAATATGATGAAGCTATAGAAAAGTTCAGAAAAGCATTACAAATTGATCCGAAATGCACAAAATCTTATGCTTTATGGGGAGCCGCCCTCGTTGAAACAGGAAAATTTCAACAGGCAGAAGAAATGTATCAAAAAGCGCTTGATTTAAATTCTAAAAATGCCGAAATTTATGTTAATTGGGGAATCGCTCTTGCAAGGCAAAATCAAAAGCAACTTGCGGAAACAAAATTTAAAAAAGCTATAACTCTCAGCCCGAGATCTCATCAGGCACTTTTCCTCTGGGGAGTAGTACTGGTTGAGTTGGAAAGAGATGAAGAAGCTATAGAAAAATTTGTTTTATGCACAAAAATTCATCCTAATAATCCTGATGCCTGGTATTATTGGTCTATGTCTCTTTTAAAGCGGAAACGGCTTGAAGAAGCCTATGAAAAAGGCAAAATGGCTGTAGATATGATTCCGTCAAAAATAGATTTTCAGCTTAACATGGCTGAAATTTTAACTGAAATGAAAAAGTATGATAAAGCTATCGAATATTATAAAATTGCTGAAAAAATAAACCCTGAAAATGCACAGCTTTATCTTTGTTGGGGAATTACACTTCAAAAATACGGCGAACATTTTGAAGTAATCAATAAGCTTAATAAATCAATTGAAATCAAACCTGATCAAACACAGGCAATGTATTATCTGGCTCTTTCTCTTGCGGAAACAGGCGAGTTAGACAAAGCTGAAGAAATGCTTCTCACTTTAATCGAAAAAGATTCGCGTTATATAGACGCTTATATCAAATTAGGTAGTATCGCAAGCCTTAAAGGCAATAACTCACTTGCTATAGAAAGATACAAAGAAGCTTCAAAATTTAATTTAAAAAAAACGGACGCAAATTACTTGATAGCGTCAGCTTATAGCCTCTTAAACGATTATAACAGCGCGATAGAGTACTATCAAAAAGCTATAAACGAAGATCCCGACCATCTGGATGCTCATGTTGGTTATGCTGTGGCTCTTAATGAAATCGGAAATGAAAAAGAAGCAATAAGAAAAATAAGAAGAGCTTATAAAATAGCACCGAATTCAGCACAGGTATGCATGATTTACGGAATAATTCTTTCTAAAGACAATAAGGCCTTGAAAGATGCAATAGAAAAATTTAATAATGCCTTAAAAATTAAATCTGACCTACTGCCTGCATATATTGGCAAAGGTGAAGCTTTAATAAGACTGAAAAATTTTGATGAAGCACTGCCTGTCTTTTATGAAGTGCTTTTTAAAGTTCCGAATTTCGTTCCGGCTCTTTTTCTTCTGGGAGGAACTTATCTTGAAATGTCTGATTATTATAATGATGATAATTATTTAGCGCAGGCAGCGGATTTTTTCAATAAAGTTATTGAAATCGAGCCTGATCATATTGACAGCTTAGCTAATATTGCTTATATAAAAGCTAAACAAGGCGATTTTGAAGTTTTTGAACATGAATTCAGAAGATTAAACAATGAATACCCCGAAAAAAAGGAACTTATTCATATTTATCTGAATAAAAGTTTAACAAAACTTGGAAGCGATAAGAGTTTAAACGATATTATCGATTTTGAAAATTAATAATTATTTATTTATAATTTGTTACAATTAAAGAATAATGGGTGTAATATAATTT
Organism: bacterium; assembly: GCA_037147175.1. NCBI lineage: Bacteria > bacterium. The sequence goes on along the minus strand of JBAWVS010000005.1, from coordinate 61,991 downwards.
AAATTGAATTAATTTTTCAACTTAAAGTCGTATTTTGAGACATTGGAAAAAAGAAAAATAAATAAAAAAGAGAAAGAAAGAGACATGGGCATTGTAGTTCAAAAATTTGGCGGAACATCAGTAGCAGATTCTCAAAAAATCAAAAATGTTGCTAACGCTGTAATAAAAGAATATAAAAACGGAAATAAAGTTGTGGCTGTTGTTTCTGCGATGGGACACACAACGGATTATCTTGTGAAACTGGCGGGAGAAATTTCGCAAAAACCTGATAACAGAGAGATGGATATGCTTCTTTCCACTGGAGAGCAAGTTACTATAGCCCTTTTGACTATGGCTATTCAGGAAGCAGGCTTTCCTGCGGTAAGTCTTATTGCTTCTCAAGTTGGAATTCTTACTGAAAGCGTTCATTCAAAGGCTCGAATTATTGATATTAAAACAGACAAGCTTGAAGAAAATTTAAATAAAGGAAAAATAGTTGTAGTTGCAGGATTTCAGGGTGTAACTCTGGAAGGAGAAATTACAACACTCGGAAGAGGCGGCTCTGATACATCGGCAGTTGCCATTGCAGCAGCTTTAAAAGCTGACAGGTGTGATATTTATACTGACGTGAGAGCTGTTTATTCTGCTGACCCCAGATGTGTTCCAAAAGCAAGCAGGCTTGATCGGATTTCGTATATAGAAATGCTTGAATTGGCAAGAGTTGGAGCTAATGTACTTCATCCGAGATCAGTTGAAACAGCAAATCAATTTAATGTCCCTATGAGGGTAAGAAGCAGTTTTTATCTTGACGATCCCGGAACTTTAATTTTAGGAGTGGAAGAAATGGAAATTTATAGAGCGGTTAGTGGTGTTGCAGCAGACGATTCACAGGTAAGAATAGCTCTTTTGAAAGTGCCGGATCAGCCCGGTATTGCGGCAAAAGTTTTTGGAGTTCTTTCAAAAAACAACATAAGCGTTGATATGATTATTCAGTCGCTTGAAGAAGATAATGCTAATAATATTGCGTTTACTGTTGATGAAGCAGATTTAAGCAAAGCTCTTGTAGTGCTTCAAGATATTAAACAAATTTTAAAAGCAAAAGAAATTGTAGTAGATAATAATATTTCAAAAATCAGCATTGTAGGCGCAGGAATGATTGACAGACCGGGGATTGCCGCCGATATGTTTGAAGCTTTAGCTGATGAAAATATCAATATTAAGATGATTGCTACAAGTGAAATTAAAATCAGCTGCCTTGTTGATAAAGAAAGGGCTAATGATGCCATAAAGGCCCTTCATACAAAGTTTGAGCTGGATGACGAAAATATAGATCTTGATAAAGTTCAGGCAAGTTAAATTTTTTGCGAATTCCGGAATAAAAATATGAACTTAAAGCGTTTTTTAAAGTATTATTTGTTTTTGACGGTTTTATTTGTACTGTCAGGATGCTTTTCTATGCCAATTAAAGTTCAAGCACAACAGCAAAATTTTAAACCTTTTAAAATGATTTTTCTTCCCGATACGCATGTTTCATTCAAAGAAAATGAAGATTGGATTCTTTATAAAGAAAGTTTTGTTATTTTTCAGGATGTCATTAAAAGTATAAAAACTGTTCCCAATCTTGATTTTGTGGTTTTCGGCGGTGATTTGACGGAAAATGACGATAATACGTTAAGTGATTTACCTCTTTTTCTTGACAGTATTGAAGATATAAACGTAAATTATTTTTCAATACTTGGAGATAGAGATTCTGACCTGAAAGAAAGTTATACAAAACAGGATTTTTGCGCTGAATTCAGGAGAAACGGTTTTGAAAATCCTGATTTAACATACTGGAGTAAACAACTTGCTAATAATACTCTTTTAATAGGTCTGGATACTTCTGTTGAAAACAAGTTTGAAGGGAAAATACCACCTGAAGAACTTTCATGGCTTGATGATATTTTAAAATCCAACCCTGACAAGTTTACTATGATTGTTATGCATCATCCTGCTTTTCAAGCAGCAGTTTCCAACAAAACAGCACAGAAAAACTTTGTTCTGGAAAATGCTGATGAATTTTTAACTGTTATAAACAAATATCCGCAGGTAAAATTGGTTTTAAGCGGGCATCATCACAATTATGCCGCCAAGAACTTAAACGGGAAGCTTTTTATTTCTCTTCCTTCTGTTGTAACCTATCCAAATCAGTATAAAATTTTAAAAATATACCCTGACAGGGTTGAGGTAGAAAATAAAGATATAACTTTCAAACAAATTATTAAAAAAGCAAAAAACATTATTGTAAAAACAAATTATGCGAAAATATTTAATAACGAGAATCCTAATAAAGTTCTAAACTTTCAGGAAGGCGATAAAATAAGTAAAACAAAAATCTTTTATTATTAGAGAATGAAAACCAATGACAAAAATAATTTCACGAGATAACAAAAAAGCAAGACAGCATTATGAAACCTCACAGGGGCTTCATGTCAATTATGACATTATTATGCAAATGATAGAACCTGAAGCAAAAGTTCTTGACCTTGGTTGCGGAGACGGAGAGCTTTTAAAGCTTCTTAAAGACAAGAAAAATGTTAAGGGCAGAGGCGTTGAAATCAATGAAGATAATATAATCAAATGTATTGAAAAAGGATTATCAGTTTTTCAGGGAGATGTTGATGAAGGGCTAAAAGATTATCAGGATAAGTCTTTTGATTACGTAATTCTCAACAGAACGCTTCAATGTACCCACAGACCGGATTATGTAATACAGGAAATGCTTCGTGTCGGGAAAAAAGCTGTTATAAGCTTCCCCAATTTCGCTTACTGGCGTGTGCGGCTTTATTTAACTCTGGCAGGAAGAATGCCGAAGTCGAATATACTTCCTTTTGAATGGTTCAATACCCCTAATATCCATCTTTTAACCATAAATGATTTTAAAGAGTTTTGTCAGAAAAGACAAATTGAAATTTTAAAAGAAATTTACATGAATAAAGCGAAGGTTAAAAGGGATATTTTTCATAATATTTTCCCGAATTGTTATGCAGAAGAAGCTATTTATATATGCTCACTCTAAAAAGAAAACCCGTTTTGAAAACATTTCCTTGTTATTACAAGAATCAAATAGTAAAATAGCCATAATTAGAGAAATAGAGGGTTAGAAGTTGGGTAGATTTTTTGGAATTTTTGGAATTATTGTTATTCTCGGTATTGCTTATCTTATGTCAAACAATAAAAAGGCGATTAACTGGAGAACTATAATTTCAGGTCTTTCTCTTCAATTATTGATTGCTGTTTTTGTGCTTAAAACCTCGTGGGGAAAATTTATATTCGGAAAACTTGGAGAAGGAATAGGCTATCTTCTTGCTTTTGCAAGCAAAGGCGGAGATTTTGTCTTTGGAAGTCTCGCAAATCAGCCGCTTCTTGAAAAAGTTCTCGGATCGGGAAACGGTTTTGTTTTTTCATTCAAGCTTATTCCGACAATAATTTTTGTTGCTGTTCTTGTAAATGTTGCTTATCATATAGGCTTAATGCAAAAAGTAGTTGCCTTTGTCGCTAAAATTGTCTATAAAATTATGGGTGTCAGCGGAAGTGAAGCACTTTCAAATGCCGCAAGCGCATTTGTAGGACAGGTGGAAGCTCAAATACTTATTAAACCTTATGTGGCAAGTATGACAAATTCAGAGCTTCTTGCTTCAATGGCTGGAAGCATGGCGTGTATAGCCGGCGGAGTTATGGCTGTTTATATTTCGATGGGCGTTCCTGCGGAATATCTTCTTGCAGCCAGCGTTATGGCGGCTCCCGGCGCTTTAGTGATTTCAAAACTTGTTTTTCCCGAAACACAGGAATCGGAAACTAAAGGAAAAATTAAACTTGAAGTAAAGAAAACAAGTGCAAACCTTCTGGATGCAATAGCTCATGGCGCAAGCGAAGGAATGAGAATTTCAATAAACGTAATTGCAATGCTTATCGGGCTTATTGCGCTTATTAATATGATAGATGCTGTTTTAGGCTGCATAGGGACTGTTTCGGCAAATATTGGACTTTCTTTGGGCTTTGTCGGAATTGATCTGCATCATTTAAGCCTTAGCGGTATTTTAGGAAGAATTTTTTCAATACTTGCATGGTTAATGGGTGTTCCATGGCATGAATCAGCAACAGTAGGCTCTTTAATGGGAACTAAAATGGTGATTAATGAGTTTGTGGCTTATTTAAACCTTGTGCCTATGATTAAAGGAACTGCTGCTGTCCTTTCTCCAAAGTCAATAGTTATAGCAAGCTTTGCTCTTTGCGGGTTTGCAAATTTCAGTTCTATCGCTATTCAAGTGGGAGGAATTGGTGAATTGGCTCCAAACAGAAGGGCTGATCTGGCAAAATTAGGGTTTAAGGCTTTGATTTGCGGAACTTTGGCTTCTTATCTCTCTGCAACAATCGCAGGTATTTTATTTTAGTAACTTCTGAAGTATCGCTTTGTTCATTTTCTTTCTTTTTGGACGCAAAAATAAAGAAAACAGAACCAAAAGAAAGAAAAACTAAAACCCAGCGGGGGAAAGAGATTCAGGGGCTACCACCCCCGAACCCCGGAACGAATACCGTAAAGCTCTCCTCCTGAGCAAAGCGAAGGATCTGTCTGGCGTTTATTCTCTTTTGTATTAGGGATTGTCATTGCGAGGAGGGCTAGAAGCCCGACGTAGCAATCCAATAATTAAAGTTAAATATTCACGCATTTATAATATTATTTGACAATATAATTTATTCTAAATATAATTTATAGAATTAAAAATAAGGGATTAACCAATTATGCAAAATATTACTAATCAGCCATTTACTAAACAGATTTGCAAACCGTCGTTTAACGGTGTGAATATTTTTAGGTCTCATTATACAGGAGTCCCTTCGGTAGGAATATGGGTAGATAAAAATAAAGATTTGGTTACTTTTGTTGATGGACGTATGGGTCAAAGCAGCTTGGGACATTCAAAAACTGCTTCAAGTCTGGTTAATATGGTAAAAAGACTTGGTCAAGAAGTTACTGATCCAAAAAATATTGAAAAAATAAGAAAAAAAGTTACAGGAATTGTAAAAGAGTTTGAAGTTCAACTTGGAGAACATATAAAACCTTCATCAGTTGAAGAAGCTGATTTACATACAGTTATACAAAAAGGAAACCCCACCTACAGTCCTGCAGGTTCAAAACTACCCACCAGCAAAGAAGTCCTGAGTTTTAATTTGGATCTTTCTGAGGAAGTTACAATTAAAGTCCCTCGTAGCAAATTAACAGGGATGGGAATTAAACAACCTTAACCTGAGAGGCTTTCCTCATGGTGAGCCCAGGCAGAATGGTTGTGAATACTTTCATGAGCCTCGCAATCAATCTCAAACCATGTAACCTCGGGAAGCTTTCTGATTTCAGAAATAACGTCTCTCAAGATGTCCTCAATGAATTTAGGATTATTATAAGCCTGTTCTGTTACAAATTTTTCGTCTTCACGTTTTAAAAGCGGATAAATAGGGCAACTTCCGCATTTTTCTATTAATTCTATAAGATCTTCGAGCCATATAATTTTATTTGGATCATAGCTGATTCTGGCTTTTACTATGGTTCTCTGGTTATGAGCTCCGTAATCAGAAATTTCTTTGCTGCAAGGGCAAAGCGTGGTTACAGGAACGGAAACCCCTAAAATAAATTTATAGTCATGCTCGTTTAAAATACCCTCAAAAGAGCATTTATAGCCCATCGGACTGGAAAGTTTACTTAAAGGAGCCTGTTTATCTATAAAATATTTAAATTCAAATTTAACTTTTGCGCTTTTTGCTTCGAGTCGGGCTTTCATTTCCTGAAGACAACCTTCTATATCGACTCCAAGAAGATTTCTTTGCCCCCATTCGCAAAGAATTTCAATAAAACGGGACATGTGAGTACCCCTATATTCTTTAGGGAGAGATACACTCATTTTTGCTTTTGCGCTTACAACCTGTTCTTTCGGGAATGAATTTGTTTCTGTATTCACTCCTGATTCGCAGTCGTTCTTTCTCTGGATAATTAAAGGAACTTCGACATTCCTGACACCAACACTCTGAATATCAATACCCCTATGGTCTTTTGAGTTTTGGATGTCTTTAAGTTCTGAATATGTCATTATTTATTTCTTATTTAAGCTTCAATATCTTGTGAATCAATAATATCAAATTCTTTTTGAAGTTCATCAAGTTCTTGGGAAGAAAGAGCTTTTAAAAGTTTTTTAGCAGCGGCTTTTTGAATATTCAGAGGCGCAACTCTTAATAATTCTATAGCTTTAAGCATTACAGGATCGCTGTCATACCACCTGGTGCCTTTGCCTTCGTATCTTTTTACTGTTTGATAAACTTTTTCTATAATATCTGAGGCTATAACCTCCTGAAGTTTTAAAATAAAATCAGCAGCCATATCTTTTGAATCATCAGGAGACATGGATAATAATTCCATTGCTTCACTCAAAGTTGGGTCATTATCATACCAGCGGCGTTGAGAATCCATTTATTTTTCCCCTATAAGTTTGTCATTTAATTTTCATCAGCCAATTGATAAACTATATCATGTAATTATAAAGTATAAAGCTTTTTTCAACATATTTCTACTTTGAATTATAGATTTTTTTGTAAAATACTTTGGTTGTATTATATTGATTAATTTTAAAAGCTTTTCTTCTTTATTATATTATGATGTCTTTAATAACAAAGCGATTACAGTTTTAATTTATAAAAGGGAAGATAAATGTCTGAACTGGTAAAAACATGGACAGAATGGCTGAAAAATTCAAGATTTTCATATATGTCTGAAGAACAAAAACAGCAAACGCTTTTATGGCTATGTCAGGTAAGAGATAAAGTCCTTGACAGAGCCAATTTGAAACCTGACGATATTCTTATCGATATAGGCACAGGAAACGGGCTCCTTTCTTTCGGAGCTTATGAAAGGCTCAAAGAAATGGACGGTTCAGGAAGGGTTATCGCCTCTGATGCCTTTAATGATTGTGTTGAAGAATGTTTTAAAATTGCAAAAGCCTGTGGAATGGAAAAAGAAATGGATTTTATTCAGACAGATGCTTCTGATACAAAGCTTCCTGAAAATTGCATTGACGTAGTTGTTATGAGATCAGTAATGGTTCATATTCTTGATAAATTTAAAGCAATAAATGAATTTTTCAGGATATTAAAACAAGGAGGAAGAGTTTCTGTTTTTGAGCCTATTATAAGCAAAAATACTAAATATTATGAGCTTATGACTCCCGAAAATTATCCTAATTATCAGGAACTGAAAGAAGCTGAAGATAAAATGGTTTCTGATGAAAATGACCCGCTTATGAACTTTGATGAACATTCATTGAAAAAAGACTTTGAAAAAGCCGGTTTTAAAAATATAAACATAGAGATAGTTGTTCAGTATTCAACTTATCCTGTTTCTAAAGAAATGATTGAGCCATGGCTTAACACCCCTCCAAGTCCGGGGAAACCTACAGTAAAAGAAAAATATCTTCAATATTTTTCAGAAAATGAAGTAAATGAATTTATTGAAAGATTAAAACAGGATTTAGACGGAAGAACAATAACCATAAATTCGCCAACAGCATATATTTACGCAGAAAAACTCTCCTAATAAATTATTCTGCGACAATAATTTTAATTTCGGGGATGGAGCCGACCTGATTACGTCCGTTATGTTTGGCTCTATAAAGCCCCTGATCGGCAAATTCTATAAGTTCGGTCGAATTTTTTCCGTCAATAGGATAAACAGAAACTCCTAAGCTTATTGTTACAGTAACAGTAAGCTTTTCCGCAAGCTCGAATTTTTTTTCCGCGATTGTTTGACAAATTCTGTTTGCCGCTTTTAACGCAGCTTCGGTATGTGCGTTGTCGAGAATAATCACCATTTCTTCTCCGCCATACCTTGCGACAAGATCACGAGCCTTAACGGCTTTTCTAAGTGTCTGTCCAACCTGTCTTAAAACCTCATCTCCTGCCTGGTGTCCGTAAGTGTCGTTAAATTTTTTGAAATGGTCAATATCTATAAGGACTAAAGCAAAACGGGTGTTGTTTTTATCAGCTTTTTTCATACATTTTGTCAAATGTTCCTGAAAATACCTGTGATTGTACAGATTTGTAAGTCCGTCAGTGGTTGCAAGTTTATAAGTGTAATCAAAATCTTTTGATTTAAGGACATATTTGATAATAAACATAAATGTAAAAGCAAGTATTACAAAAACAGCCTGCGGCAACACATCAAGCCATAAATTATGCTCATTAAGCATATAGGAAGCAAAACCGATATAAGAAGACAAAACCATTATAGAAATAAGGGTTGAGATAAGGGGCTGTCGGATTTTTATGACAGCTATCGCTATTAAAAGCCCCAGTAAGAGACAAATTCCAATATTGATATTATCTGAAGCTCTTTTTATAGGATTATTATCAAGTATATTGTTTAAAACAGTTGCCTGTATTTCAACACCGGGATAAACACTGCTTAACGGTGTGCTTTTCAGGTCAAATAAAGAAATGGCGGTTGCCCCGACAAAAACAACTTTGTCTTTGAAATAATCTTTTGGTATTATCGGCGGCAATCCTTTTTTTTCATTTTCTATTGATTTATAAACTTTCCAAAAAGGAATATATTCAAAAGAATGCTCACGACCGTACCAATTAATAATCATAGAACCTTTATCATCAAGCTGAATGTTTCTGTTGCCGAATAAAATTTGATTTTTTTCGTTAATTACAAACTTATCCGATTTAACTTTTTCATGTTTTTTTATATAATCTAATGCTAATTTAAAAGCCATATAAGGATAATAATTTTCTTTATATTTTAGAAAAGTAGGACTTCTGCGGGCAATTTTATCTTCTTCATCCCTTTTGAAATTTATAATTCCTATATTTTTGGTGCTGTTAATTAGCCTGTCTAAAATTAAAATAGGGTAATAATTAATACCGGAATCTTGAAAATTTATAGTTTTACTGTGATTTTCCAAATCCGCTTTCAATGAAACAGGCAAATCAGGCGTGTTTTTCACTCCACTCCTGTCCTCAAAACTCATGGAAACGTATACATTATTATGTTTTGCTATTGTGTTTGCAAATTCAATGTCTTTATCTCTAAAGCCCTTCTGGTAGCCTACAAACATCATATCAAAATCCAAAAGGCCTACATCGCCTTTTTCAAGATAATTTATTGTATCAGTATAAACATCCCTGCTCCACGGCCAACGCCCCAAGTCTTCTTCCAGAATTTCCAGGCTTACGTTGTCTATACTCAGAATAACAATTTTAGGATTAATTTTTTTTGTTTTTCTTGTCATTTGAAGCCTGAGATCATAAGTCTTCAACTCATAAGCTTCAAGCAGTTTTCCGATATCAAAAACTTTATTAGCCAGAAAATTTAGAAAAAATATAGTTAAAATAACAAATACAAAATATGAACTTTGTCTGAATAATTTTTTATCCCAAAAAATTTTTAATTTTTCCATTTTTATTCCTCAATTAACAAAATTTTCCTCTCTGCTCCGACAATAGTCCTATCGGCGCCATGAGAGGAATTTTTTTATAAGCAGTTTTTTGTTTTTTATCTGATCCATTTGGCATTAATAGGGTTACTGGTTTTTGTCACAGCAAACTCCCTACTAATAATATTATCATTTCTTGAAAAAATAAAGTTTTTTAATTCGCTGGTTGTTTTATCAATTCTTCCAGGATTTTTTAAAAATAAAAGCAGACACTCTTCGTTTGTGTTCATAAAAAAACTACTTCCCCCGGTAATAATAATATTTATACATGCCATATAATGCCTTTGAATAAGGCATTCCCCCTTAAAAGAAAAATTTTTCTTTGTATAGATTAAGTTTGCCATATTTAATTTTTTAAGACATCCTCCGAGGGATGAGTTTAAAACACTCTGGCAGGTGTAAACCATCCTATAAAAAGACTATGGGATTTTAAGTTGTTAATTCAAATAGGGTAGAATCTCAAACAAAAAGCCTTGATTTTCAGGCAAATAGTATTTTTAAAGAAATATTAAGTTGGTTTTCATAACTATCGAAGGCTGTTTTCACTAAATCATGAGGTTTTTCGCATTTTTTACAAGCATTTTTTTAAATTCAGCTGTTTTAAAAAAACAGAAACATTTTATAAAAGTAAAGAATTAACAAATGCAGATTCAAAACAATTTAATTTTTTATAATAAACTTGCAAAATTGCCTCTTGCATGGAACCCTCGCAATGAAAATTACGGTTTGCTTAAAAATAAATTTTCAGGATTGTCATTTAGCGGAACTCAAGCAATAGACAAATTTGACACATCTCCCTTAAATTTTATAGAAGATATGGAAGATATACAAACATTAAATAAACTTGCGGAAACAGTGAAACAAAGCGAAAACGTTAAAGATAAACACAATTTGTTAAAGTTTGAAGAAAAAATACTCTGGCAGGAAGCCGAAAATCCTGCACGATATATAAATCGTGCTTTAATGACATCTGCAATGAAACCTGTACCTGAAAACAAAGAAGAATGCATAGCAAAACTTCGTGAGTGCGCTTTATATGGGCTTTTTAGCCACTACATAATGTTAAAAACGATAAAAATCCCTTTAGGCGATCTTTCTTCCCACTTTCCTTTAATCGAAAAAATTATTAAAAAAACTCCCGATAATTCTTTTTTTGCTAAAAGAATAAAACTAAACTCTATTTACATGTTAAATTTGATTTATGACAATCTGGACGCAAACTCAAAAGAAAAAACCCAAAAATTATTATTTGATATTCTTAAAGAAAAATATTCCGATGATTGCAAAAAAAGTGCTTTAGACCTTTTGATAAGAATTATTCCTGAAGAGAATCCTGCTTTTCAGGAAGTTCAAAAAAGTATTAAAGACACGACTTCTAAAACAGATAAAAGAACTGCTTTAATAAATCTCGGCAAAATTCGTGATCTGCAATTACAAACAATCGTCCCCGAAATTTTAAAAAATGAAAAATCTGAACATTCTTTAAAAATTGCAGCGGTTTGGTGTGCAGGCAGGGTAAAAACTGAAGAAAGCTATAAGCTTTTATCAGGAATAATAAAGTCTCCGTCAAATACAGACAAAGACCTTGAATTAAAAGAAATGGCGCTTCATTCTTTTACACTTTACTTAAGAAAACATCCAAATGAAATAAAAACAACTCTTGAAAAAATAAGCAAATCAGATTCTCCTCTTAATGATGCTGCTTATATTTTGCTGCAAAAAGCTCAGGGGCATTTTAATCAGGAAGATCGTTTTTTAAATAAACAAATTCTTGATAAGTCAGAACGTAAAGATTATAAAAAATTAAGAGCCCAGTATATTAATGGGATTGAAGACTTGAATCCAAAACAAAAAAATCGTATAGACGAGGCGCTTATTCCTTATCATGGCGCTTTAAAAGAAATGACCGCAATGGGCGCAAAATTTTTTATTACAAATGACATTATTACCGGTATAAAAAAATATCTTACAGGAAAAAGAACAGGGAACGGCCGTTTTTGGGAGTCAGTTAAAGGCTCCTGTGGCAGTAATACATCCGTAATAAATAATACTTTACTTAAAAGATCAGATAATGCTGTTGCACATGAATTTAAACATAATCTTCATGACTATATACTGGATAAAAAAGATTGTGCCGGATTAGAAGAACTTTATAATAAGGCTAAAAAAGAAAATAAATGCCTCGACAGCTATGCAGCTTTGAACTGCCATGAATATTTTGCTCAGGGCTATGAAGCCTATATATCAATTTATAAACCCCATGTTAAGTTAATCGACAGTGATAATTACGAATCTCCTGAAGCAAATACCAGATCGGTTTTAAAACGTAAAGATCCCGAACTTTATGATTTTATAAAAGACTGCACTAAAAAATACGGGCAGCTTGAAACTCTGCCTAATTAATTTAAAATAAACAACTTTCAGTTTTTACTTTAGTCTCTTTTAGCAGGGACATTTTAATAAGAAGAACAGCCAATATTAAATATGCCAGAGCAAAAGCAAGAAGATCAAAAATAATTTTAACACTGTTTGTAATGATATCATTTTTTGCGCCCGCAAGCTCCATCCCAACTCTTTTTTCTAAATCCTGCAGTCCATTCTGTATATTTTCTTGTTTGATGCTTGGATTTGATTGAGCCATCATCACTATTTGAGATTTTACTTTATCTGCTTCACCTAAAATTTGTGTTTTGACATCAGCCAAAAGAGGTCTTACGGAAAGACTGTAAACAACTGCTATAGTTACAAGTCCTGCAAAGAAAAATATACTTAGCACCGCGGACACTCTTTCTGCCCAGACTGCACATCTGCATTTGGATTCTTTAGCGGAATTGCAAAGATAAGTTCCTCCAACTACGGCTAAAAGACCTAAAAGAGGAAAGATACTTCTTTCTGATACTTCTTGAGAAAACAAATATACCCACTTTGCAATCTTAAATTGAAAAGGAATTATTAAAATAATAAAATTAACAATCCACGTAATCAGGGTTGTAATCCCAAACACAACAAAAATTTTTGCCAAATATTCTTTTTTAGACATAACTATTTCTCCTTTTATAAATTTTTATTTATTCTATCACAGAAACAAAACATATAAATTTTTTGTCTATGTTCGCTTTATAAATTTAATTCTATATATATTAAAATTTCTTCCTGTTAAAATTTTATATAGTGCTTTAAAAAAGAAATCAGCATATGAAATGTTTGATGCTTTTTAGCATAGAAGACACTTTTTGGGTAAGAATAAATTTGGAAAAATTCATGCCGATACTTCCGAAAAAATTAAAAAAAGGCGACACGATAGGGATAATTTCCCCTGCCGGAGCTGTAAAAGATGAGAAGTCATGGGACTTTGCCAAAAAATATTTTGAAAACAAAGGCTATAAAGTTAAAATAGCTTTTCATGCAGATAACAAAAACTCTTATCTTGCGGGAAAAGATGCTGACAGACTCTCTGATCTTATAAATTTCTTTAAAGATGATGAAATTAAAGCCATAATTTGCTCACGGGGCGGTTATGGGACTTTCAGGCTTCTGGAAAAAATTGATTGGGAAATAATAAAAAACAATCCTAAAATTTTTGTGGGTTACAGTGATATAACTGCTTTATTGAATAATTTTGTTAAAAAATCAGGAATAGTAGCTTTTCATGGACCTCTTGCCCTTTCTGATTTCGGGGTGGAAGAAATAAATAAATACACAGAAGAAAATTTCCAAAAAATTATTGAAGGAAAAGCAAAAATTCCATACAAATTTGAAAATAAATTGAATTACGAATGTATTATTGCGGGAAAAACTCAAGGTGAACTAATGGGCGGAAATTTGACTATTTTGTGCGGATTGCTGGGTACACCATATTTTCCGGAACTTCAAGGAAAAATTCTTCTGCTTGAAGATATAGGCGAACCTCTTTATAAAATTGACCGAATGCTTATGCAGCTAAAGCTTGCAGGAATTTTTGAAAAAGTATCAGGAATTTTGTTTGCGGAATTTACATCAATTATTGAAACAGAAACAGCTGATAGTAATAAATTAACACCCGTTAACATCATAAAAGAGCTTACTAAAGGTTTAAATATCCCCATCGGATATGGTTTCAATGCTTCACACAGTAAACAAAAAACAACTTTGCCTCTGGGAGTAAAATATAGCTTTGATTCTTACGATTTTAAACTTGAAATAATTGAAAATTATTTAACTTAAAGGAATGCTGAAAGAAAAAATACTTCCTTTGTCAGCCAGACTTTCTGCCCATATTTTTCCGTTATGATTTTCAATTATTTGTTTTGACAGATAAAGCCCCAGCCCTGTACCTACTTTTCTAAACTTCATGGCTTTTGAGAAATACCTGTCAAATATTTTAGATATATCCGTTTCTGAAATTCCCTTGCCGTTATCTTTAATTTTTATAATAACATCGGTCTCATTGACTTCATGATCAAGGGAAATAACTCCACCGGGTTGAGTATAAGTTATGGCATTGTTTAAAAGATTTAAAACCACCCTTTTTATTTCGTTTCTGTCTATATTTAATAAAGGAATTTCACTGCGGATATTATTTTCAAGAGAATGATTGTTTTTAGCGGCAAGTGAAGAAATTTCATTCAGACATTCCGTTAATAAAACTTTAATATCAACAGGTTCTTTTTCAGGTTCTGAGGGAATTGCATCATATTTATAAACAGCAAGAAGAGTATTTACAAGGTTTAAAAGGTCTTTGTTGCTTTCCAGCATATTTAGAAGAGCTTCTTCCTGTTTTTGGGAAATTTCCCCGAAGGTTCCTTTTAGAAAAAATTGCAGTGTGTTTTTTTCTGCAAGAATTGGGATTTTTAGATCATGCGCGAGTGTTGCACTAAAATCTTCTCGAATTTGATCTAATTCCTTAAGTTTTTTAATATCACGCAGAAGTTCTTTCTGATAATCTTTTATTTTTATATCTCTATCCTGAAGGGCTGTGATCATTTTGTTTATGTTAAGAGAAAGTTTTCTGAGTTCGTTGTTGTATCTTATATGCAGCCTTTCCGAAAGATTGCCTCTACTTACATAATCAAAGACTTTTCCTATTTCATCAAGAGTATTGACGAGTTTTCTGTATTTTACGTAGACAACCATCAAGCTTATTGAAATAATACAGCTCAAATAAGTTATTATTACAGGTAAATTTTCTTCCAGACGCATAAATTTTTCCCGATTTAGGATTTTATCTTATCTTCGATTAATACAGCAGCTTTATACAACAATATTTATTAATTTATTGGGAACAACAATTATTTTAACAATTTGTTTTCCCTCAGTGTAAACCTGAACTTTTGCTTGAGCGAGTGCGGCTTTTTCTATATCTTCTTTTGATGAATTTAACGGCATGTCAATTTTGTCTCTAAGCTTACCGCTGACTTGAATAGCAATTGTTACGGTATCGGCTATACAGAGTTCTTCCTTGTATTCAGGCCATTCTGTAAGGTGAATTGAGCCGTTTGCACCGAACTCATTCCATATTTCTTCAGAAAGATGCGGAACTAAAGGCGACATAAGTTTTATTAAGGTGAAAACAGCCTGACTTAAAACAGCCTTGTCTTCTTCAGAATAAACTTTTTTAGTATTTACATAATCATAAAGGCTGTTTACAAGCTCACGGCTCTTGCTTATCGCTGTATTAAACTGAAATTCGTTGTTTATATCCTGAGTTATGCCTTTAATAGTTTTATGCGTTTCTCTTAAAAGGTCTTTATTTTCTTTAGAAAACGAACTGATGTCATTTTGGGGAACAACAGAATCAGGATGGGCTAAATTAGGTTCACATGTTTTGACCAGACGCCAAACCCTGTTTAAGAACTTGTAGCAACCTTCTACGCCCGCATCTGACCAATCGAGATCTCTTGCCGGAGGAGAATCGCTTAAAATAAATAATCTTGCGGTATCAGCCCCGTAATTTACAAAAATTTCATCAGGATCAACGGTATTGCCTTTTGATTTACTCATTTTTGTACCGTCTTTTAATACCATACCCTGAGTTAAAAGATTTTCGAAAGGCTCATTGAAATTTACAAGTCCTCTGTCTTTGAGGAACTTCACAAAAAATCTTGAATATAAAAGGTGAAGAATAGCATGTTCAATACCGCCAACGTATTGATCAACGTTCATCCACTTATTAACGAGCTCAGAATCAAATATTTTCTCGCTATTTTTAGGATCAATATATCTTAAATAATACCAGCTGCTGCAAATAAACGTATCCATTGTGTCAGTTTCACGTTTTGCAAGAGAATTACATTTTGGACAAGTTGTATTTACGAAATCAGACGAGGTTGCAACAGGCGATATACCCTTAACTGAAAAATCAACATCTTCCGGAAGAATAACAGGCAGGTTTTCATCGGGAACAATACCGCATTTTTCACAGTAAATAACAGGAATAGGCGCACCCCAATATCTTTGCCTGCTTATAAGCCAGTCCCTTAGCCTGAATTGAACTTTTCCAAATCCTGCATTATTTTTTTCAGCCCATTCTGTTATTTTTTTCTTGCCTTCATCGCTGCTTAATCCGTCAAATTCGCCTGAATTTATCATAATTCCGGCATCTGTATAAGCTTCTGTCAGAGGTGTGCTATCTTGTTTTTCAGGATTTTTGATAACTTCAACAACAGGCAGATTAAATTTTCTTACAAATTCAAAATCTCTTGTATCATGGGCAGGAACGCCCATTACTGCGCCTGTTCCGTATTCAACAAGCACATAATCTCCTGTCCATAAAGGAACTTTTTCCCCGTTGAAAGGATTTATGACATGTGTTCCGAGAGGAACACCTGTTTTAGGTCTTTCTGTTGAAGTTCTTTCAATTTCGGACAATCTTTTTGAATTTTCTATGTATTCATTAACTTTTTCTTTATTTTCATCGGTGATTAATTTATCTATATCGGGATATTCAGGTGCAACGACAAGATAAGTTACGCCAAATACCGTATCAGGTCTTGTTGTAAACACAGGAATTTCTATTTCGGGCTGCTCTTCGGTCTTAAACTTGAGAACAGTTCCGTAAGATTTTCCGATCCAGTTTTTTTGCATTAACTTAACGTTTTCAGGCCAGCCTGTTAACTTGTCCAAATCCTGCAAAAGTCTTTCAGAGTAGTCAGTAATCTTTAAATACCACTGAGAAAGCTTTTTCTTTGTGATAAGTGATTCGCAACGCCAGCATTTTCCGTCTTCCACCTGTTCATTTGCAAGAACGGTAGCGCATTTTTCGCACCAGTTTACGGGAGATTCTTTTTTATAAGCCAATCCTGCCTTAAAAAATTCAAGAAACAGCCATTGCGTCCATTTATAATAATCTTTTTTACAGGTTGCGATTTCTCTTTCCCAGTCAACACTTAAACCAAGTGTTTTAAGCTGCATTTTCATGTATTCTATATTGGAAAAAGTCCAGTCTGCCGGATCTTTTCCCTTCTGTATAGCCGCATTTTCCGCAGGTAATCCGAAGGAATCCCAGCCCATAGGGTGAAGTACATTAAAACCTTTCATTTTCTTAAATCTGGCAATCACATCAGAAATAGTGTAATTCCTGACATGTCCCATGTGAAGTTTTCCTGAAGGATACGGAAACATTGACAGAGCATAGTATTTAGGTTTGTCTGATTCGTTCGGGGTTTTGTTTATACCTTTTTCTTCCCACACTTGCTGCCATTTTTTTTCTATTTCCTGATGATTATATTGTTCTTTCAAGGTTTTAACTCCTTCAATTTTTTTATTTTACTTTGAGTTAATTATATACAAAAAAGTAATTTTTGGACGGTTTTTAAGGAAGGTCTTTTATTGTATAATCAATTTTAAACAAAATGGAGTAAAATTAATGATTTTAATAACCGGCGGAGCAGGTTATATAGGAAGCCACTGTACGCTTGATCTTATTAGAGCAGGTTATGAATGTGTGGTCATAGATAATCTTTCATACGGACATCCGGAAGCCATTCAGCAGATTGCGGATAAAGGCTCTATGAACGACGAGAGCCTTTTAAAACAACCTTGTTTCTGTAAAGTTGACCTTAAAAACATTGATGAAATAAAAGAAGTTTTTAAAAAATACCCGATAAAGGCCGTCATACATTTTGCAGCGTTTGCTTATGTCGGAGAATCAGTTGAAAATCCTCAAAAATATTACTACAACAACGTTGTAAATACTCTTAATCTGCTTAGTGTGATGCTTGAAAACAACGTGAAGAAAATTGTTTTCTCCTCAACCTGTGCAACTTACGGGAATCCGGAATATGTTCCGATAGACGAAAAACATCCGCAAAGCCCAATAAATCCATACGGCACAACAAAACTTATGATAGAAAAAATTCTTAAGGATTATGACAGTGCATACGAACTAAAATACATTGCATTAAGATATTTTAATGCTTCAGGTGCCGATGATGGAGGGCAATTAAATGCGGTAAACATAGGAGAAAGTCATTCTCCGGAAACTCATTTGATTCCGCTTGTACTCCAAACAGCATTAGGTCAAAGAGATTGCATAAAAGTTTTCGGCGATGATTATGATACTCCGGATGGCACTTGTATCAGGGATTATATCCATGTTAATGATCTGGCAAAAGCACACAGGCTTGCTCTTGAAAAATTAATAAAAGAAGAAAAAAGTAATTTTTATAATTTAGGAACAGGCAAAGGATTTTCTGTCAAAGAAGTAATAGAAAAAAGTGAAAAAATAACAGGAAAACTGATAAACAAACAAATTTCTGAAAGAAGAGAAGGCGATCCGCCTGTTCTTATAGCCGATAATAAAAAAGTAAAACAGGAATTAGGATGGAATCCTGAATATACAGAAATTGAGGATATAATAAAAACAGCCTGGAATTGGGAACTTAACAGAAAATATTAAAACAAAAGATAACAATCGTTAATTAATTTACTTGAATGAGGTTTGCTATAAAAATGAAAAAGATATTAGTTACCGGCGGAGCAGGATTTATAGGCTCACATTTATGCGAAAGACTTTTAAATGAAGGAAATGAAGTTGTTTGTGTCGACAATTTCTTTACAGGTTCTAAAGAAAATATAACTCATTTAATGGAAAACAAATATTTTGAGTTAATAAGACATGACATAACAGAACATTTACTTGTAGAAGTTGACCAGATTTATAATCTTGCTTGTCCTGCTTCCCCTGTGCATTATCAATACAATCCGATTAAGACAATAAAAACAAGTATTCTCGGAATTACCAACATGCTCGGACTTGCAAAAAGAGTAAAAGCCACAATTCTTCAGGCTTCCACTTCGGAAGTGTACGGAGATCCCAAAGAGCATCCGCAAAAAGAAACTTACTGGGGAAACGTAAATCCGATAGGAATAAGAAGCTGCTACGATGAAGGTAAAAGAGTTGCCGAAACTTTAATGATGGACTATCACAGACAAAACAACGTAGATATAAAAATTATAAGGATTTTTAATACTTACGGACCGAGAATGGCTGAATATGACGGCAGGGTCGTAAGCAACTTTATTGTTCAAGCTTTAAAAGGTGAAGATATCACTGTTTACGGGGATGGCAGCCAAACAAGATCTTTCTGCTACGTGAGCGACCTTGTTGACGGATTTATCAGAATGATGAATTCAAAAGACTTCACTGGACCGGTAAATCTTGGAAATCCTGTAGAAACTCCCATTGTTGAATTTGCCGAAAGAATCATTAAATTAACCGGAAGTAAATCAAAAATAATTTTTCTACCGCTTCCTCAGGATGATCCGACCCAAAGAAAACCTGATATCTCCCTTGCATCAGAAAAATTGGGATGGCAACCGGAAGTACAACTTCAGGACGGATTAACAAGAACTATAGAATATTTTGACAAAAAATTAAGTTTGACTAAATAAAAATACCGATTTTTTAGTTACAATATGCCTATATATGTTATATTATTAGAAGAGTAAGATTAATTTTATGTCACAAATCTGTCTTTTAAGTAGTTAATGGTTTAGGAAATTATGCAAAATATAAATATATATATAACGGCTGTTTGTTTTTTATTAATTGCAATAATTGCAGCTTTTATGTGGTTTTTTAATAAAAACAGACGATATGAAGTTGAGTATAATAAAGGAATAGAGGCGTATCAGGAAAAGAATTTTGAAACAGCAATAAAATTCTTTCTTAACTCAACTAGAATTAATCCTGAAAAACTTGATGCTTTTTATAATCTTGGTTTGACTTATATGGCGCTAAATAAAGTCAATGATTCTGAACAAAATTTTAAAAAAGCACTGGAAATAAATAATGATGATCATGATACCAATCATAACTTAGGATTGCTTTATTACAATATAAAAAAATATGATAAAGCTTTTAGCCAGTTTAAAAAATTGTCTAATACAAAACCTAATGACCATGAAACTATTTATCTTATAGGGCTTTGTCAAATGGAAACAGGAAATATTAACGAAGCTATAGAAAATTTTAATAACGCAATTAAAATAAAAGTTTCTATGGAAGACTGTTCTTATTATCAGACCCTTGCACAAGCTTATGATAAAAGATTTAATTTAAGCGGAGAGTTTAATGACTTAATTATGGCAAGAGATTTTTATAAAAAAACTCTCGAAATTGATTCAAAAAACGAAGAAGTCTGGTACAAAATAGCAGTTTGTTCTGCAAAACAAGGATTGTGGGATGATTGCGTTAATTTCTGCCAAAAGGTTATCGAATTGAATGATCAGGCTTTTGAGGCTTATAACCAGATCGGACTTGCAATGTATTGTAGCGGTGAATACGATAAAGCCGCTTCTATGTACAGAAAAGCATTGGCAATTAATCCTAAATTTTCCGATGTTTATACAAATTTTGGATATGTCCTTGAAAAACAGGGAGATTTCAAAGAATCGGTTAAAATGTTCAGGAAATTTCTTGAATTAAAACCGAATGCGGATAGTTCAGATATAGTTGATTCACACATAAAAGAACTTGAAAACAGCATTAATCTCAAAAATAATTAACCTGTCATTGAGCAAAGTAAAACCTCTGTTTTCAGAGGACTTTGATAGCATTTGTAGGACAGGCACTTACCGCATTGATTGTATCGGGCAGGTAATATGAAGAAACCTCTGTTACCGCTGTTTCTGACAAACCCTGAGAGTTTAGTTCAAAAATTTCCGGACAAATATCAACACAAATACCGCAGCCTATACATGTATTTTTATCAACTACAGCTTTCATTTTTTCTCCTTATTGATATATTGGGAACAAACAATTCCCAATATATCAATAAGGATTAAATTTACTATTAACTTATAGACTAAATTTTATGTTTAAAAATTCAAGTATAAGAATCGAATTGCTAAATCGCCAAAATCATCATTGCGAGCATAGCGAAGCAATCTATAATAAACAAAATAGATTGCCACGTCGAGTCTAAAGCCTCTCCTCGCAATGACGCATATATTTAATCAGCAATTCAAGTATAAGATTTTATATATTACTTACAAAATTTTCTATATCTTTAATCATTTTTTCAAGTTTGTCTTGCGTATCAGTTTCAAAATAAATTCTGAAAAGCGGTTCTGTTCCGCTTGGTCTCACAAGCATCCATGAATTATTATCTTCAAAATAAAATTTAAATCCGTCAATATTCTTCATTTTTTTGACTTTTAGTCCGCCAACTTCTTTTGGAGGGCTTTGAGTAAAAGTTTTCATTGTTTTTTCTTTTACTTCTTCAGTAACATGAAGGTCGATTCTGTGATTTATATAATGAAGCCCTATTTCATTTTTAACATCTTCCACTATTTGATAAAGAGGTTTATTTTCGTAGGCAACAACTTCCAGAATTGATAAATCCGCAACTATTCCGTCTTTTTCGGGGATATGTCCCCAGATGCTTAAACCGCCTGATTCTTCTCCACCAATGATAACCTCTTCTTGACGCATTATTTGTCCGATCCATTTAAATCCAACAGCTGTTTCATGAACTTTTACACCGTATTTTTCGGCGATTTTGTCTATTAATTGGCTTGTGGCAACAGTTTTAACTACAGAGCCTTTTCTGCCTTTGTTTTTAACTAAATGCCTGAACAATACAGCAATAACATCATTAGGAGTTACAAATGCACCTTTTTCATCCAGTACGCCAAATCTGTCAGCATCTCCGTCATTGCTAAGACCTATAGCTGGTGGGTTTTCAATTACCAGTTTTTTAAGCTCACCGAGATATTTTTCTTTAGGCTCAGGCATTGCACCTCCATAAAGAGGGTCGCGCCAGTTTTTTATAGTCGTTACTTTGCAGCCCGCATCTTCCAGTAAGCCGTCCACATAACCTCTGCCTGAAGCATATAAAGGGTCATAGAAAACATTTAAATTTGCTTGCTTGATTTTGTCAAAATCAATAAGTGTTTTTACCCATTTCATATAATCAGGTTTAGGATCAAAGACTTCGGTCGTTCCCTTTTGAGAAGAAACTTCAACAACAGTTTGACCTTCCTGAAGTTTTTTCACATTTTCTACGATTATATTGGTAATATCAGTTGTAGCCGGACCTGCATAATCAGGAATATATTTAATTCCGCAATATTCCGGAGGATTGTGGCTCGCTGTGAGCATTAAAGCTCCGGCAGAATTAAGGTGCTTTGCCGCATAAGCAACTACAGGTGTAGGCGCATCTATTTTTGTTATTTTCACATTGAGTCCAAGCTCATTAAGAGTTTCTGCGGCTCTTTGAGCAAACTTATCCGCTAAAAATCTTGTATCATAACCTATTATGACAGGTTTTGACGGGTCATATTTTGTTTTTATATAGCCTGCAATAGCCTTTGTTACAAGAACAACATTGCTGAACGTAAACTCTTCAGCGATTATCGCCCTCCATCCGTCTGTTCCAAAGGTTATTTTACTTGTATTGCCTGTCATTAAATATTTCCTCACTCATATTTTTTTAAATTCACTATTTAAGTTTAAAAAAGTTTATCAAAAAAGGCAATTTTTTTGTACTGTTTGTTTTTATTAATATAAGGGTAATAAAAACGGTAGTTTATTTAATTGGGGATGAGGAGAGAAAAGATGTTATTAATTAATTCATTAAACGGACCTTTTGATTTCAACACAGCAGAAGGCTTAGGCGCTAATACCGCATGTAAAGTTCTTGAATACATTGAAAAAGGAAAACAAAAAGCCGAAGAAAACTTAAGAAAGTTCTTAAAAGGCGAAATCAGTTTTGATCAGGTTTCAAACAACGAAGAATTTAACGCTTTATCAAAAGCTTATATTCCTTATTCTTCAATTGACGAAGAAACAGAAGCTCTTAATTTGAGACAGGGTATGGCTTTTGCTTCCGTATACATAAAAGCTTTCGACAAAGATAACGATGGCGCTATGAGTATACAAGAAGCCGGTCCTCTTGGCGCATTAATAGACTCTATTGACTGCAGCGGTAAAATCACACCCGGAAAATACCTTTCCTGGCTTATCTTTCAAGATTGCTCAGATGTATTAAACGGTGTTTTATCCCCAACTGAAGTTTCAAGATCATTAGCTTTAGTAAATCACGATCCTGATTTCGTAATAGAAAAATTAAAAGAAATCTATAAAGGTTACAAAATCAATGAATTAGAAAAAGATTTTGAATTACCTCTACCTACAGCCAGGATTAATTAAAATTAAAAAGGGACTTTTAAAAGTCCCTTTTTAATTTTATGCCTTAATTGACTATGTTTTTCATTTTTTCATCAAGAAGAGCGAGAAATTTTTCTTGATAATTATCAAGATTTTCCTGACTTCCCGCTTCGAAACGTATAGTAAAGGTTGGTTCAGTATTACTGGCTCTTATAAGAGCAAAACCATCACTAAAAACAAGTCTGATTCCGTCTATAGTGATAATGCTTTCTATTTTGTTGGCAAAAGCATCGGGTTTTTTGCTTAAATCAGCTTTAAGTTCTTCAACTACTCTGTATTTAGATTCATTCGGACAAGGAATTCTCAACTCCGGAGAAGTAAACTTTTTAGGCAGAGCATCGATTACTTGTGAAAGCTTAAATTCAGGATTTTTAGCTTTTTTTGCCGCAACGATTTCGATAATTCGGCATCCTGCATAAACAGCATCATCATAACCGTAATATCTGTCTTTAAAGAAAATATGCCCGCTCATTTCTCCTGCAAGCACAGCATTTTCTTCTTTCATCTTGCTTTTTATGTAGGCATGTCCTGTCTTCCACATAATTGAACGTCCGCCGCTTTGGTCTATCGTGTCATATAAAACCTGTGAGCATTTAACTTCCGACACAAAAACAGGTTTAGATGCCGAATTAATTTTTGTATTTTCAAGAATATTAAGAGCATAAATAAGCATCAGCTGATCGCCCGGCATTGCATAACCGTTATTATCAACGACACCGATTCTGTCTGAATCTCCATCAAATGCTATTCCAAAATCAGCTCCCGTTTCCAGAATTTTTTCTTTAAGAGACTTAAGATTTTTTTCTTTGCTCGGATCAGGATGGTGATTCGGAAAATTTCCATCAGGCTCTGTAAAAATATCAATCACTTCACAGCCCATTTTTGTGTACAATTCGGGAGCGACAACACCACCTGTGGCATTTCCGCTGTCAACCACGACTTTTACGCCTTTTCCTTTTCCGAAGAAATTTTTTCCGACAGTGTTTATATAGTCTGATACGATGTCATATTTTTTGTATTCGCCTTCTTTTTCACTTTTTACAAAATCACCTGCAAAAGTTATTTCTTTAAGTTTTACGATTTCAGCTTCATTAAGACCGACTTGCCTGTAAGTTATTTTAATTCCGTTATACTCAGCAGGGTTATGGCTTGCAGTTACAATAAGAGCGCCGATTAAGTTTAATCCTGCGTATTCTGAAAAATAACCCAACGGTGTAGGGCAAAGTCCTAAATCAAGGACATTTATTCCGCATGAGCGAAGTCCCTTTACCAGAGCCTCGGTAAGTTCGGGAGAATGAAGTCTTGCATCCTGTGCTACACTGACCCAAAAGTTATTAACTGCATTTTCTTTATTTGAAATATATGTCGAAAAAGCTTTTCCGATAAGTTCAAAAAGTTCAGGACAAAGGTCTTCTCCGACTTTTCCCCTTATGTCGTTTTTTCCGAATGCAACTTCACTAAATTTTGTTTTCACTGTTATTTCCTTTTCTTAAAGTTTCTTAACAATAATAGACCTAATGTGAGTATAACGATATTAAAAAATAAATTTAAAATTCCTTCAAATGAATAATTTTTAACATGAACTCCTTGAAATAAATCATAAACAATAACTATTAAAAAGTATCCCATTCCATTAAAAACCAAAATTATTCCAAAAATCAAACTAAATACTTTTAATATTTTATTAAAAAAGTTCATTAAGCTTATTTCTTACCTGTTTACAACTTCAAAAATTTCTTTGCAAACGCTTAAGAGGTCATAAGCTTTATCTAAAGGAATCATGTTAGGACCGTCACACGGTGCGTTATCAGGATCAGGATGAATTTCCATAAAAAGCCCGTTACATCCTGCCGCAATAGCCGCTTTTGCAAGGGTTGACACAAATTGTCTTTCGCCTGTTGTTGAATCTCCAGCACCTCCGGGGAGTTGTACGCTGTGAGTAGCATCAAAAATTACAGGATATCCAAGATTTTGTATTATAGGTATTGCTCTCATATCGGAAACAAGATTTCCATAACCGAATGTCGTTCCCCTTTCTATGATTACGACCCTGTCATTTCCGCTTTTTATAACTTTTTTTGCGGAATTTTCTATTTGTTTCGGGGCAAGAAACTGCCCTTTTTTAATATTTATAATTTTGCCTGTTTTAGCGGCAGCAACCAAAATATCCGTTTGTCTGGAAAGAAAGGCCGGTATTTGCAAAACATCCGCAACTTCTGCAACTATAGCCGCATCATCAGGATGGTGAATATCTGTTACTACAGGCAAATCAAATTCTTTTTTGATTTTTGCAAGAAGTTTAAGTCCTTCTTCAAGTCCCACGCCTCTGTAAGAATCGAGAGAAGTTCTGTTTGCTTTGTCATAAGAAGCTTTGAATATGTATGGAATATCAAGTTTCTGTGTAATTTCCTTTAATTTTTCGGCTGTTTTGAAAAGGATTGACTCATCTTCTTCGATTACGCACGGACCTGCCATTATAACCGGCTTATTGCCGCCTATAAAAAAATTATTCTGTTGCGAAACAGGAGAATCGCTTTGCAAGCTCATTTTAAATTCAACTTGTTTTAACAATTTTTTATCCTTTTTTATCCTCTTATAAAAGGATTATACAACGAAGCTGTTAATTATTTAAATTTTTATATTTTTTGTATTTACCGAAATATGTTTCTGATTATTACAATTTTTTAAAAAACTCTTTATTTTTTGCGAAACATGGACAATAATAATAATACGAAAAAGCAAAATACATTTCTGTTTTCAAGAAAAACCAGAAATTTTAAAAAAAATTAGAGTATATTATTATGTTTAAAGAAAGGACACACAAATTATGCAAAAAAGACAGGGCTTCACTCTTTTAGAACTTTTGATAGTTGTTGTTATTTTAGGTGTTTTGGCATTAATTGCAGCCCCGAGTTTATTAAATGCGGCAGATCAGGCAAAAGAAGGTACGGTAAAAGCTAACATAAGCGCTGCTGCTTCCTCGGTAACAAGCAGGATTGCTCTTGATTTATCAACAACCAATACAACGGCAGATATAGCTGATGCCATTGTAACAGACTTAAATGCTGAAAACAAAAACCCGTTTGATACTACTGCTGTTGCTTTTGCAACAAGCGGAACTACTGCAGGCTCCGTTGTGATTAGCGCTACTGACGCTGACACCATAACTATTACAGGATACGGAAAAACAGGAAACCTGCTTCTTACAAAAACAATTAACGCACCTGAGAGCAACTAAAAAATTTAAATAATCTTTTGGATCTTTTGAAAGCGGCAGGAAATCTGCCGCTTTTTTTATGTGTTTTTCTTAATATTATCTTTATTAGCATATAGCTCTTTTATTTGATAAAATTATTTTTATGAAAATGATAAATTTAAAGAGAAATTGCCATGAATAACAGAGTTTTGATTGTTGATGACGATATTGAAATTATGGACTGGCTGTCTATGGATCTTCAGATGAGCGGTTTTTGTACAGATTCAGCAACGGACGGACTAAGCGGTCTTCAAAAAGCTCAAAACGGGAACTACGATATAATAATCCTTGATGTTATGATGCCAAATATGGATGGTTTTGAAGTTTGCAAAAATATTAGAAAATCCGCCAAAACAAAAAATATTCCTATTATTCTTTTGACAGCAAAAGGCACGATTGAAGACAAAATCACAGGTTTTGGCTCGGGAGCCGATGATTATCTGGTTAAACCTTTTGACATTCAGGAGCTTCTTGTCAGAATGAGAGCCTTATTAAGACGCACAGATACCGCGCAGACTCATTCCGAAGAAATACTTACAAGCGGTAATTTTAGGCTTTATCCTGATTCTCTTGAAGTTAACGTAACTGATAAACTTGTAAAGCTAACCCCTACAGAGTTTGAGATTCTTTATTGTCTTATGCAGCATATCAATCAAGCCGTAAGCCTTCCTACTCTTCTTGGTGAAGTGTGGGGTTATGATGTAGACGAAGACGTCAGAATGCTCAGAGTACATGTTGGAGGGTTGCGAAACAAGATAGAACCTGATCCAAAAAAGCCAAAGTATCTTCATACCATTATAAATGCCGGATATAAACTTGTTCCCTGGGGGGAAGTTAGAGAAAATTTAGTATAAGGGGAATTTTAATTATGGAATTAAAAGTAAAAAAGGACTCTATAAAAAACACAAGCTGCGATGTGCTTGTAGTAAACCTATTTGAGGGTGTAAAAATCCCTGAAGGAGCAACAGGAACTCTAGATAAAGCTCTTGATAACCTGATTTCTTCTTATGTTATAGAAAAAGAAAAATTCAAAGGGAAATTGAATGAAATTTATGTTTTGCCAACCTACGGAAAAATTCCTGCCGACAAAGTTCTTTTAGTCGGGCTTGGAAAATCAGAAGAATTTAATTTAAATAAAATAAGAGAAATTTCAGCTAAAGTAATCAAAAAAGCCAAAGCAATAAAAGCCTCTAAAATATGTTCTATTCTTCATGGTGCAGGTATTGCGGGGCTGAATGCTTTTGACTGCGCACAAATGATTGCGGAAGGCGCAATTATAGGTGATTATGAATTTAAAAAATACAAATCAAAAAAAGACGATGACGAAAATAATAAAAACCAAATCGAGATTCTGGAAATAGTTGAACTCGATGATTCAAAGACGGAAAGCATCGAACTGGGTTTGGAAAGAGGAAAGATTATAGCAAATTCGCTTAACTTTGCACGAAACCTTATAAACGAACCTCCATGCGAAGCAACTCCCGAAAAATTAGCCGAAGTCGCTGCTTCACTTGAAGGAGTCGAATGTAAAATTTTTGAAAAAGATGAAATTGAAAAAATGGAAATGGGGTCTTTTCTCGCAGTCGCAAAGGGAAGTGCAAAGCCGCCAAAATTTATACACCTGATATATAAACCTTCAGGAGAAGCTAAGAAAAAAGTTGCTATTGTCGGAAAAGGAATTACTTTTGACAGCGGAGGTCTTGACCTTAAACCTGCTTCTTCAATGCGTCAGATGAAAGGTGATATGTCAGGCTCGGCAATTACTCTTGCTGTTATGAAAGCTCTTGTTCTCTTAAAACCTGCTATTGAAGTTCATGGAATAATAGCAGCCTGCGAAAACATGCCCGGCTGTCAGGCTTATAAACCGGGAGATATTTTAAGGGCAAAAAATGGAAAAACAATAGAAGTTGATAATACCGATGCTGAAGGAAGACTAACACTTGCTGATGCTCTTTGTTACGCTACAGAGCAAAAGGTTGATGAAATTATTGACATCGCAACCCTTACAGGAGCATGTATGGTCGCACTAGGCCAGATAGCTTCAGGGATTATGGGCAATAACCAAGAATTAATCGACAAATTAATCCTTTCAGCGGAAAAAGGCGGCGAAAGATTCTGGCAATTACCTCTTTATGATGAACACAAAGACGATATTAAAAGCGATATTGCCGATATGAAAAATGCCGGTTCTCGTTATGCAGGAGCAAGCACAGCAGGTATTTTCCTGAAAGAATATGTTGGTGAAACAAAATGGGCTCATATAGATATAGCAGGTCCTGCTATTCTTGAAAAAGAACATAAAGAACTTTCAAAAGGTCCTTCAGCCTGCGGAATGAGAGCTTTAATAAATTATATTTTAAGCATCTAATGCATACTCACTTCGCCTGTAGCCTTGTGAGGCTTAACTTTCTTAAGAAGGAAGGCTGTTGGCGTTAAAATTAAACAAATTATGCCGTATAGTCTGAAATTATCTATAAATGACCAGAGATACGCCTGTTTAAGCAAACTGCCGTACATAAGAAAATTTGCTTTGTGGGCCGCTATAACAGGACTCATATGTATAGATAAAAAATGCGCGGCTGCGCTGACTTTTTGCTGAAAAATAGGGTTATACGGATTTAAATGTGAAACCATATTTGCCTGATGAACTTGTGCAAAGCGAGAAAGCAAAGTTCCTACAATAGATACACCGATTCCGCCGCCGATATTTTTCAGTAAATTTTGAAGACCTGTAGCATTTGCCATTTGTTCGTTTTTTAAAGTCCCGAAAGAAACTATTGTTAATGGGATAAATATAAACCCCATAGCTGCTCCACAGATAATATTTGGCAATATAATATTATTCATTGATATTTGGAGGTTGAGATCACCAAGAATAAGACAGCCAAAACCAAGGGAAACAAAACCAAAAGCGACAAGCACACGGGCATCAAATTTATTTGATAAATAACCTGCAAGAAGAATTGAAAAAAGGCAGCCGATTCCTCTTGGGGTTATTGCCATTCCGCTGTAATATGCCGTATATCCGAGCAGATTTTGCAAAAATAATGGCAATATTGCAAGTGTACTGTACAAAATTCCGCTAAATAAGGTGTTTAAAATAGTTCCAACGGTAAAATTACGATCTTTGAATACGTTTAAATCAATTATAGAGTCTTTAAAATGAAGTTCCCAGGCTATAAAAAATATCATTGCTGTTGTTGAAACAGCTGATGTCCAGCATACCCAGCTTGAATTAAACCAGTCAAGTTTTTGCCCGTTATCTAAAACCATTTGCAAAGATACCAGCCATATTATTAATGAGCCAAATCCGAGATAATCTATTTTTTGAAAACCTTTTTTCATTGCATAAGGCGGGTCTTCAACAAACAAATTGGAAAGAAATACTGCTAAAACTCCTATCGGTACGTTGATATAAAAAATCCAGTGCCATGAATAATTGTCAGTAATCCATCCACCCAGAGTTGGTCCTATAATCGGCGCAAAAATTACACCTAATCCAAATAATGCCATTGCCATTCCACGTTTTTCTTTAGGAAAACTTTCCAACAGAACAGCTTGCGATATAGGCATGAGCGCTCCACCCCCCAAACCCTGAATTATGCGGGAAAATATCATCATCCCCAAACTTGTAGAAGCACCGCACGCCGCAGAGGCAATTGTGAAAATTATTATACATATAATAAAAAAGTTTTTTCTTCCGAATATACCACTAAACCAGGCTGTCGAGGGTAAAATTATGCCATTTGCAATGAGGTAGCTGGTTAATATCCACAACGATTCATTTGCACTTGCGGAAAAACTTCCTGCCATATGAGGCAATGCAACGTTCGCAACAGAGGAGTCAAGCACAACCATAAAAGTCCCGAGCATAACGGCAATGGAAATTAGCCATGGATTTATACTTGGCTTCCAATCCTCATTTTCTGTCAAAGAAATATTCAATTCCTTTGAACTCATTTAACTTTAACCTCAGGAATTACAGACATTCCCGGCACTATAACATATTTGGGATCAATTTTTTCGGTAAAAGTTATTTTTACGGGAATACGCTGAACGACTTTAACGAAGCTTCCAACAGCGTTTTCAGGAGGAAACATGCTTGTTGATGAACCTGTTCCTGACTGTATACTGTCAACACGTCCTTTAAATATTTTATTAGGGTAGGAATCTATTTTTATATTGACTATTTGCCCTATTTTCATATCAGTAAGTTGTGTTTCCTTGAAATTGGCAACTATCCATCTTTCTTCGGGGATAATTGTAAACAAAGGTTGTCCGGTTTGAACATACACACCTTCTTCTACAGCTTTGCTTGTAATAACTCCATTCACAGGAGCGCATATTTTAGTGTATGAAAGATTTAATTTTGCTTGTTTAACGCCTGTTTGCAGCTGCTTAATATTTGCCGTCATAACTTTGCTCTGAGAGCCGCTTATAGAAACTTGTTCCTGCGCCGCAGAAACTTTTTTCATATAAGAGTCTAATTTTGCTTTAGCTGATTTATAATTTGTTTCGGATCTGTCAAAATCCTGTTTTGAAGCGGCTCTGTTTTTATAAAGACTTGTGTATCTGTTAAACTCTGTTTCTGCAAGGTCTAATTCCGCTTTAATGGAGTAAATATCAGCATTTACTTGCTCCATGCTTTTTTGCGATTGAGAAATTTGTTGTTCCGAAGCATTTTTTTGCGCTTTTGCGCCTTCTACACCGGAAAGTGCCTGCTCATATTTGACTTCATAATCAGTCGGGTCAATATTAACAAGAAGCTGACCTTTTTTAACCGTCTGGTTATCATCAAAATTCACTTTGATTACATTTCCTGAAACTTTAGGACTAATTTGAATACTGTGTCCGACTATGAATGCATCATCTGTTGATACATATGTTGTAGAAAAAAAATAATAGTAAAGTCCTGTAATTATACCGATTACCACCAAAACTACAGGGATAATTGCTTTCTTTGAGTTGTTTGCAGATTTTTTTTCTTCATTATCACTTAATTCCGTGCTTTGTTGTTTTTTAAATTCTTCTTCCGACATATTTTTATCCTTATTATTAATTGTTAATTATTCGCAATAAAAAAAACTATATTTGCAGTTTAAAATCCTCATCCATATTCTCACAAACTTTTCCTAAGACTTTTCTTAATAAGTCCAACTCTTCGGTTGTTATCCCTTTGGCAGCCTTATTATTTATGTCAAGAAGGCAGGGATATACTTCTTCTACCTGTTTTCTGCCTTTTTCCGTTATGAATACTTTTAGGATGCGCCTGTTATTCTGGTCTGCTTCGCGATAAACAAAACCGCTTTCTTCAAGAATATCAATCAATCTTGTGATATTTGGTCTGTCTTTTAAAGAGATTTTAGCGAGCTGCCTTTGATACATCCCGTCTTCTTTGGAAAGAAAGAACAATATTGCAAATTGTTCGGGTGTTATATGAAAATTTTTTTCTTTAAATAACTGCAGTACTGTAATTTTATAATACAAAGCGGCTTTATTGACAATATAGCCTATGCCTACATCTTTAAAATCAATTTTAGTCGGTTCCATAACACCTCAAAAGTTACTATTTTAAATCAAGTTATTCCGCTAATTGTTATTATGATAACATTAAATCTTAAAAAAAGTTAATTTTTTATATTTAAAATATTAACTTTTTAAACTATAATTTCAATGTTATTTAAAATTGAGATAAAAATGGGATTTATATTTCATAAAACCGAATTAGCCGATGTTATTATTGTTGAGCCAAAAATTTTTGGAGACAGCAGAGGTTTTTTTCTTGAAACATACAAAGCTTCCGAATTTGCGGCAAACGGTATAAAAATTAATTTTTTTCAGGATAATCACTCAAAATCCTCAAAAGGCGTAATTAGAGGGCTTCATTTTCAGCATTTTCCCAAACCTCAGGCAAAGCTTGTAAGATGTCTTCATGGAAAAATCTTTGACGTTGCGGTGGATTTAAGGACTGAATCAAAAAACTTCGGAAAATGGTTTGGTGTGGAGCTTTCAGAAGAAAATAAAAAAATGCTTTATATTCCTGAAGGTTTTGCCCACGGATTTTCTGTACTTTCTGACGAAGCTGAAGTATTGTACAAAGCTTCAAACGAATATGCTCCTGAATATGATGCAGGTGTCAGATGGAATGATGAAGAATTAAATATAAACTGGCATGTTGAAAACCCCTTGGTTTCAGAAAAAGATAAAATTTTACCAATTTTTAATGAATACAAAAAGAAATTAATCAGAGGATAAGATATGAAAATACTTGTAACGGGCGGAGCCGGCTTCATTGGAAGCTGTTTTATCAGACAAATTTTGAACAAATACCCTGATTATAAAATCATAAACCTTGATTTGCTGACTTATGCAGGAAATCCGGAAAATTTAAAAGATATTGAAAAAAATCCGAATTATAATTTCGTTAAGGGTGATATTTGCGATAAAAAACTTGTCAGGGATTTGATTTCTCAGGTTGACTGCTGCTTGAACTTTGCGGCAGAGAGCCATGTAGATAGAAGTATCACTGATCCGGATGTTTTTATTAACACGAATATTTTAGGCACTCATAACCTTTTAAACTCTGCCAAAGAACTTAAATTATCAAGATATATCCAAATTTCCACAGATGAAGTTTATGGAACATTGGGTTCTACAGGTTCTTTTACTGAAAATACTCCTATTGCTCCAAACAGTCCTTATTCTGCAAGTAAAGCCTCTGCCGATATGATTGTAAGGTCATATTTTGAGACTTTTAAACAACCTGTTTTGATTACCAGATGCTCAAATAATTATGGACCTTATCAGTTTCCGGAAAAATTAATTCCTCTGTTTATTTCTAATATTCTTAAAGATAAGCAGGTTCCTGTCTATGGAGACGGCATGAATATAAGGGATTGGCTTTATGTATACGATCATTGCAGCGCTATAGATGCTGTTTTGCATAAAGGCAAAGAAGGTGAAGTCTATAACATAGGCGGAAATAACGAAAAACCCAATATCGAAATAACAAAATTGCTATTAAAAGAGCTTAATAAACCTGAAACCCTTATAAACTACGTTGAAGACCGACTCGGACATGACAGAAGATACGCGATAGAAAGCTCAAAAATCCAGAATGAGCTCGGATGGAGTCCTTCCGTTACTTTCGAAGAGGGAATCAAGCTGACAATTCAATGGTATTTGGATAATCAGGAATGGATAAACAATATTTTAAATAAAAAAGCAGTGATCTAAAATGAAAACAATACTCTTAACAGGTGCAAACGGCATGTTAGGGCAGGATGCCGTCAAAATTTTTTCCGAAAGAAGCTATAAAGTCATACCTGTTGATATTCAGGATTTTAATATCACAGATGAAACCAATGTTGAAAGCTATTTTAAAGACATAAAGTGTGATTATGTAATTCATGCCGCAGCTTATACCAATGTTGATCTTGCAGAAACCGAAAGAGAAAAGGCTTTTTTGATAAACGCTAAAGGCACGGAGAATCTTGCAAAAATCACTGCGGAAAAAAATATTCCGATAATTTATATAAGCACTGATTATGTGTTTGACGGAGAAAAGGATTCTGCTTATCTTCCCGACGATAAGACAAATCCGAAAACTGTTTATGGAGAATCAAAACTGGCAGGCGAACTGGCTGTCAAAAAATACAATCCAAAGCATTTTATAACGAGAACAAGTTGGCTCTACGGACACAACGGCAAAAATTTTGTTGATACTATGATTAATTTCTCAAAAACCAGGACTGTCTTAAAAGTTGTTGATGACCAAAAAGGCTGTCCGACATGGACTTATGACCTGGCGGAAGGAATTTTAAAAATTTTAGAAAACAACAGTCCTTTCGGGATTTATCATGTTTGCGGAAGTGATTTTACAACATGGTACGGCTTTGCAAAGAAAATTTTTGAAATAAAAGCCATAGAAATAGAAGTTATTCCCGTAACAACAGAAGAATTTCCGCTTCCTGCAAGAAGACCTCGAAATTCTGTAATGGAAAACAACAACCTTTGCAGAAATTGGCAGGATTCTTTAAAAAAATATCTGGAAATTTAGAAACTGTCTTGCTAAAATCAAAACCGCCTTGTCAAACAAGCGGGTTTTTGTTGTAAAATGGTTATAAACATAAAAAGGAATTTTAAATTGGCAACTTCTTATATCCCTTTATACAGAAAATACAGACCTCAGAAGTTCAGCGATCTTATAGGGCAGGACACGGTTGTTAAAACACTGTCAAATGCGATTAATTTTGATAAAGTTGCTCATGCTTACTTGTTTACAGGATCAAGAGGCACAGGCAAAACTTCTACTGCAAGAATTCTGGCAAAATCTTTAAACTGTGTTGAAGGGCCAACGGTAAATCCTTGCGGAAAATGCCCGAGCTGTATTGATATAGCCAACTCGAATTCTATTGACGTTATTGAAATCGATGCAGCAAGCAACAGAAACGTGGAAGATGCAAGAAATCTTATTGACAAAGTTCATTTTATGCCTGTTGCAGGCAAATACAAAGTCTACATAATAGATGAAGTCCATATGTTGACCCCTGCTGCATTTAATACTCTCCTGAAAACTCTTGAAGAACCTCCAAAAAAACTCGTTTTCATCCTTGCAACCACAGAATCTCACAAGGTTTTGACAACTATAATAAGCAGGTGTCAGAGATTTGACTTTAAACGGGTAAATCAGGATCAAATTTCTCAAAAATTAAAAGAAATTGCAAAAAAAGAATCTATAAAAATTAATGATAAAGCTGTTTCTGTAATTTCAAGAAGGTGTCATGGAGGGATGAGAGATGCTCTCGGACTTCTCGACCAGACAAGCGTGCTTTCTTCTCAACAGGATGAAATAACAGAAAATGACATTATTTCCCTTATGGGAAGCATGCCGGAAGATACTTTGTTCAAAATAGCTGACTGTTTTGCCAATAAAGATACAGGCGGACTTATCGCACTTATTGACGAAATTTCTATAACTAACGAGCCTGTACAGGTCATCAGAGAACTTATAAATTACTTCAGAAATGCCTTATTTGTCAAAACTTCCAAAGATTTAGAACAGATAAAAGATCTCGTTGATATTACAATCAATATGCTTCCTGCTTTGAAAGAACAGGTGAGCAATTTTGAAATAAATGAGATTGTTCAAATAATAGAAAAACTTTCTGCCTGCGAAAAAACTCTTAAAAGCTCCTCCCAACAGCTTTTATGGCTGGAAGTCGGATTAATAGGAATTTGCCACAGGCATGATATTCAGGTAATAAAAGAACTTGAATCAAGAATTTTAAGACTTGAAGGAGCTTTATCTTCAGGAAATATGCCGGCTGTAAAACCTGCAAATATTCAACCTCAAACACTAATTAAACCTATAACTCAGGAAAGCCCAAGACCTATTGAAATTACAAAAATTGAACCCGTATCTGTCGCAGCAAAGACTACTCCCGTCGAATCAGAGCCAAAAGAGCAAAAAACTGCATCAATAATTTCTGAAGTTATTGATGAACCGAAAGCTAAACAGGAAAGCGAAAATGTTCAAATAAATCCTGTTTCAACTTTAGCTGCTTCCGTAAACATTGCCGAAAACTGGAAATTCCTTCTGGACAATATAGGGATAAGTTCTGAACTCTTCAAAACATTTGTAAAACCGGTTGAAATCAATTCAGAAAAAATAATTCTTACAATTGAAAATAAAAATTGGTTAAAAAACATAAAAGAAGACAAAGATAAAAATACAAAGCTTGAAAAAGCCGCAGAAAAGTTGTTCGGTGGATTGCCTCAAATAATAATCAGATCGCCGCTTCCTGAAGATGCGTTGGTGCAAAAAAAAAATGAAGAATTAAAACCTGTTATTTCCACACCGGAAATAAAAACACAAAAATCCCAGCAGATTTCAACTCCACTGCTCGAAGAAATTCCAAAACCTCAAAAAACTCATCAAATTATTATTGATGAAAAACCTGTTTCTGATTTAGAAAAAGAAATCGCCGAAGAACTTGAAGAAATAAAAACAGAAATCAAGCCTGTTAATCTGTCCGAGCAGGCAAAACTTGTTCTGGATTTATTTAACGGAAAAGTTATCGACACTTGATTGCTTTTTACTTGCCTTTGGCGTTACCCATTTTTCTTCTTAAATATTTTCCAAGCGCGGTAGGAGTGGCAAAAGAAGTTCCTTGTGCTTTATTTATAATAAAAGCGGTTAATAATGACAAAAAAGATTTATTGCTTGAAGTATCTTTTGCAAGAATTTCCGATTTTTTATCACCATTTATATCATAGCCTATTAACTTTCCATTCTTATCTTTAACTTCATCTATAGGATAATCACCTTGTTCCCATTGACTAACTAAAGAGTTATCAACAGTATAACCGGTTTTTGTTTTCCTGTCTTCTTTCAAAGCACCTACTGTCGTAACACCCTTTGCAAAAGAATAAAGATTAACAGAATTTACTCCTTCATTTCCTGCTGCAACGTAAAAAGGTATTCCTCCTGATGTTATTTTTTCAATAGATTCCATTCTATCATTACAAGACTTAATTTCCGGCAGTTTATTGTTTTTGAACCATTTGCGAATTTCATTTTTGTATTGAGACAAATTTTCTTTTGTTAAAGGCAAACCCGTTACTTTTGCGAGATTATTAATTCTTACTGATTCTCCCATTGACAGATTTACAGCATCTATTTTTTCTCCGCGAACTACTGATTTAGCCAGCTCTTTCAAGGCGATTGTTGCATCAAAGCACATAATTTCATCAGGATTTTCTATTATTTTTTTTGCGTCTTCACCAAATAATAATTTTTCTTCTTCGCTGCCTTTATACAAAAGAGTCTTTGCATTTTCTAACTTCTCGATTGTTTCTTGTTCAGTATTTGGTGTTAATTTTCCTCTTTTAATAATATTTGCTGACGGACATTGAGCTTTTATATATGTTCCTACAGCTTCCCCATGAGTCATATCCGGAGTTAAATCATATGAATCAACAGGAATTGATTTATCTCCATATATATCAAATACAACAACATTCGGATGTTTTTTTTCAAAAACAGAGCTGTCAGCTGTTTTACTAAAAACAATTGCCGGTTTGATTAATTTATCTTTTGCAATTTTCGAATGTCCATCAATTACAAAATCAGCCATAAAATCTCTTTTCCCTCTAAATTCCCTTATTAATATAAAAACAAAATAGAGAGAAGAAGTGCTTAATTTATATTTATTCTCTGAAACTTGCCTCAGAATAAGCTTTTTTAAGCCCGTCTCTGATTTTTTGTATTTCGGTATCAATTTTTTCGTCTGTCAAAGTAGCTTCCAGGTCCTGCAAAGTTATTCGAAAAGCCACGCTTTTTGAGCCTTCCGGCACATGCTGCCCTTGATAAAGGTCAAAAATCTCAGCTTTTTTAAACAAGTTTGAAGAAGCTTTTTTAACGGTTTTTGTTATATCCTGACAGGAAATATTTTGCGGAATAATAAACGCAATATCTCTTGTAACGGCAGGAAACTGCGGAAGTTGTTTAAATCGAGGTGTCGCAAAACTCAAATTGTCTAAAAGCAAATCTAAATAAATTTCAAAAACATAAACCGGCTGGTTGAACTTGCATTTTTCTATCGTATCGGGATGCAATTCCCCGAAAATTCCAATTATTGGCGAATTTTTTGCAGAAAGTTTTATTTTAGCAGTTCTGCCGGGATGAAAATATGAAACATCCGAAACAGCTTCATATCCGACTCTTGAGTCTATTTTAAGCTCTTTTAACAGAGTTTCTACAACGCCTTTGAGAGCATAAAAATCGACTTCTTCTTTGTTTTTCCATACGCCTTGATTAATATTTCCGCTTATTGCTCCTGCAAGAATTCTTTTTTCTTCAACACCTGTGTTTTTTTCATCAGTGTTTCCTTTATAGAAAAAAGTTTTGCCAATTTCGTAAATACAAAGGTTTTTTTGTCCCTGATCAAAGTTATGTTTGACAACTAAAGCAATATTAGGAATTAAATTTTGTCTTAACATTGTATATTCTTCAGATTGAGGATTGGTAACTTTTATCGACTCGCTGTCATTGTGTTTAATCCCAATCCAGTCAAGAATAGGTTTTCCTATTAAAGAAGACGTTACAACCTCCCTGAAACCTTTTGCGATAAATATTTTGTGTATTTTATCGA
This sequence comes from bacterium, assembly GCA_037147175.1. NCBI lineage: Bacteria > bacterium. The sequence goes on along the minus strand of JBAWVS010000005.1, from coordinate 23,429 downwards.
TAGTTTGGGTTTCTTTTGATACTTCAGCAGGCTGTGTATTTTTTGGCAAAGTGGTTTCAATCTTATCATAGCCATGGATTCTGCTTATTTCTTCAATAAGGTCAATTTCTCTTGTAACATCATTGATTCTATAACTTGGAACTCTGAATTTAGCAGAAAAAGTATTTCTTCCAAGCGTTTCAAAGCCCAGATTTTCAAGAATTTCAACGCATTTGGATTCAGGAATTTCTGTTCCCAAAATCCTTTTAATTTCGCTAAATCTAAGAGTTATATCAATATCAGGAAGTTTATTCTCGCCTGTTTCGGAAATTCCGATGATTTTAGCGTCTGCATATTCTTCCATTAGCTGCATAGCCCGCATTAAAGCAGGTCTTACGGAACCCATATCAACTCCTCGTTCAAATCTTGCCGAAGCTTCCGTTCTTAATCCGACACTTCTGGCAGATTTTCTTGTTGTTTGAGGGATAAAATAAGCCGATTCAAGAGCAATATTTTGGGTTTTTGCGTCAACTTCGGAAGTAAAACCGCCCATGAGTCCTGCTAATCCGACATTTGCCTGCTTTGTAGCAATCAAAACAGACTCTGTTGTTAACTCTCTTTCAGCTTCATCAAGAGTAACGGCCTTTTCTCCCTGATAAGCCCTTCTTACCGATAAATAATTTTCACCCAGTTTATCCGTATCAAACGCATGAAGAGGCTGACCGTATTCAAGCATTACATAGTTTGTTATATCGACTACGTTGCTTATACTTCTCACGCCTGATGCTATAAGCCTTCTTGCCATCCATTCAGGTGCCGGTTTTATTTTTACGTCTTTTATAATACCTACGGAATAGTATTTGCAGGTATCAAAATCTTTTATTTCAATGGAAAAATCTGGATTATTACCGTTTTGATATGATTTAACTTTAGGAGATTTAAGCGATTTATTAAATATTGCCGAAATCTCTCTGGCTATTCCAAGCACAGACATCTCATCGCCACGATTTGCGGTGGGCGCAACATGCAAAACATTATCTTCCTTAATTCCGAGGACTTCTTTTATATCCTGACCGGGCTTTATGCCTTCTTTTATTTTATTCAGAATCAAAATGCCGTCATCTTCTTGAAAATCTGTGGTTTTTAAACCCAGTTCTTCGGCAGAACAGAGCATTCCCTGTGATTCTACGCCTCTAATTTTTGCAGGCTTCAGAGAGAATTTTTCGCCTGATTTCCTGTCCATAACTTCAGAACCTACTGTTGCATAAGGAATAAGCTGACCTACAGCAATATTTTTTGCTCCACACACAACTGTTTTTTCTTCCGTACCGTTAAAAACCTTTGCCAACTGAAGTTTCTCCGCATCAGGGTGCGGGCTTATTTCACGAATTTGCGCAACGACAATGTTTGTAAAATCAGCACCGATTTTTTCTATTTCTTCAACTTCTAAACCACTCATAGTAAGTTCATGAGCAATTTGTTCAGGGCTTAAATTTGATATATCAACATATTCGTTTAACCATTCTAGAGAAACCAGCATTTTATAATCCTTTCAGGGTTTTATCTTTTTTAGGCAAAAATATAATCTGCCTTAAGATTATAATATAAAGACTTTTTTTTCAAAAATATGATAAAGTAGAAATTGCAATAACTATAGTTATAAAGCAACTTCCAAAACATTAAGTTATTCTTAATAAACTAATATACAGTAGAAAATGTTTTATAATAAATATTATTCTTAAGAGAAGAGATAAGTATAAAGAAATTTGCATTAAATTAGTTACTAATAAGGAAAGAAGCTTTATTTATGAAAAAAATGTTTAATTTTAGTGTTCTAATTATGAACAAATTGAAGTATGCTCAAAAATTTGCTTTATTAGGTTTGTCTGTTGTTATTCTTACAGTCGGAATAATTTATTTGTTATTATCTAACTTACAATCACAAGCTGATTTCAGCATAAAAGAAAATCTTGGCTTAGAGTATATTAATCCTCTAAGAAACCTGCTTTTTAACGTACAAGACTACAGGGATTTGTCATATCAAGGAAAAACCCCTTCAACAGAAGAAATAAACAAATATGTTAAATTAACTGATGAAGCAGACAAAAAATTAAACCAAACACTTCAAGTTAAAGAAGACTGGCAAAAAATAAAAACTAATTTACAAAATGCAAATGATTTTGATAAACAAACAGTAGTTGTTAATCAAGTTATCACTTTAATAAGTCATATTAACGATACATCAAACCTTGTTCTCGATCCTGATCTTGATACATATTATTTGATGGATGTTTATAGCTTAAAATTGCCTAATTTGCTTGAAAAAATAAATCAGGCAAAAATTTTAGGTACAAAAAACTTAATCGGGAATGAAAATAACCAAAAAGAATTAATACAACTTTCCACGCTTATAGACGAAATAAACGAAATTTTAAAATCGGATATTTCCGTTGTGTACGGATTTAACCCATCTACAAAAACTGATCTCGACCCTTCTTTTAATAATGCTTATTCGGCAAACAAAGAATTTCTTGTTTTATTGAATAAAATTATTGATAAAAAAACTGTTTCTTTAACGCAGTTAAAATCAGCTTCAAGCAAGGCTTTAAGCAACAACATGAAATTTTATGATTCTGTTGCCCAAAAAGAAGGACAGTTAGTTACAAAAAGAGTAAGAAAATATGAAGATCAGAAACCTGTAGCAATTTTCTACACATTGTTGGTTCTTTCTATAATCGGATATTTATTTGCCGGTTTTTACTTATCTTTAACTAACGCTTTAAAGAACATGGAAACAAATTCTTTAAAAATAGCGGAAGGCGACTTAACAATTAAAATTACTCCGGAGACAAAAGACGAAGTTGCTGATTTAGCTGTTATATTTAATAAAATGGCTGAAAATTTAAAAATATTAATTCAACAGGTCTCTATATCAGTTGAAGAAATTTCTGCGGGTTCGGAAGAATTAAATGCAGCAGCTGACCAAACAGCTCAGGGAGCGCAACAAGTTTCGACAAGCGTGGAACAACTTGCAATAGGAACACAGCAGATTTCGAAAAATATTGAAGCAGGAGCTTCAAATATTAATAAAATGAATAAAGTACTTCAAAATATTTCTGGAGAAGCGCGTAGTATTTCTGAACTTGGGAATAACACTGAAAAAACTGCAGCCTCAGGAAAAGAGCAGGTTTATAATGCCGTTGATAAAATGAAAAGCATTAAACAGGCTACAGGGGAAATTTCATTAACCATAGATTCTCTTGGAAAATTAAGTTCGGAAATTGAACAAATCCTCGAATTAATTAAAAATATTGCAAGCCAAACAAATCTTCTTGCTCTTAATGCGGCAATAGAAGCAGCCAGAGCCGGTGAACATGGAAAAGGCTTTGCCGTTGTTGCAGACGAAGTAAAAAAGCTTGCAACTCAATCAGCAGGAGCAACAGACAAAATTGCAAACATGATTAAAGAAATTCAAAGTAAAACAAATTTGGCTGTTACAACAACAAATAAAGCTTCAAAAGAAGTTGAGGACGGTGTTTTAGTAATAAATGAAGCAGGAAACGCTTTGGTTGATATCATAACTCAAGTTAAAAAAACCAATAATGAAATCCAAAGCATAAACAAAGATATTGACGGTGTTACAAAAAACTCTGACGACCTTGTTCAAATGATTGAAAACATTGCCGAAGTGACAGAAGAAACAGCCGCAAGCGCAGAAGAAATTTCCAGCACTACAGAAGAACAAACCGCAAGTCTTGAAGAAATCAGCGCAAGTTCAAATTCTTTAGCCAGAATCGCTGAAAATTTACAAAAACAAATTACTATATTTAAAATTTAAGAAAATCAGCTCTAAAAAATAACGAATCTTTAGTTTACTCGAATTATTAAATCGCTAAAATCGTCATTGCGAGCATAGCGAAGCAATCTATAAGAAATAAAATGGGTTGATTCATAAATTTAATCGGCAATTCTGGTTAATTAGTCTCAAACTCGCATTTATCAAGTCCGACACGTTTACAAATAAATGTGTCTATAAGAGAATCCGGCAACTTTGTTAAAATTTTCGAGAGAAAATGCGCATCTTGTCCGACAAGATAACGTGTTTTAGGCTTTTTGGAAGTTAAAGCGTGAAATATTGCATTGGCTACTTGCTCGGGAGCTGATCCGCTTCTTTCAACCCTTTTCAAAGTTCTTTCTAACAGGTTCCGGTAAACGGCACCGTAATATTTTTCGGCTTCGGAAGGCATTTCTGCGACTATTTCTTCCACGAGGTTTATTGATTTTTGCCAGATAGGAGTTTTTATAACACCCGGCTCAACAATAGAAATCGGTATTTTCCACGGTCTTAATTCTCTTCTTAAGGAGTCTGACAAGGCTTCAACAGCAAATTTTGAAGCAGCATAAGCACCTTTGAACGGAAAAGCGGTAAATCCCGCTATAGAACTTATATTTATAATTCTTCCCTGTCCTTTTCTTATAAGCGGAAGCATTTTTTGAATAACGCTTATTTGCCCGATCACGTTTATTTCTAGCTGAAGCCTTAACCTGTCTATCGGCAAAAACTCTAGCGGACCTGCTACTGCTATCCCCGCATTATTCACAAGACCGTAAAGTCCCTTATCTGCTGTTATTTCCGAAATTTTGTTAAAAGCCCCGTTAACTGAATCCTGATTTGTTACATCTATAAAAATCGGTGTAATATCCGGGTTTTCTGCTTTTAAATTTTCTGCATCTTCTTGCTTTCTAACCCCTGCAAAAACATGAAACCCCTTTTTTGCAAGGGTAATGGCTGAAACTTTTCCTATTCCGGAAGAAGTTCCTGTTATAAAAATATATTTTTTTTCTCCAGACATTTTTTCACCTTTTAAATTTTGTACAAGATTATTTTATTACATTATAAGTTTATTTAAAAACTTTATCTCCAACCACGTTCACGTTCGCTTAAAAAAGCTGCTTTTCGAGTTGTTTTTCGTTTGAGTTTTGCGGATATTTTTTCGGCATCAAAAGCATCAGGCTCTTTAAGCTCACTTATAAACTCGTCAATCTGCTCTTTAGTTACCGAATCCATAGTAAATATATGTGCATAATGTCTTTCTTCATCATTAATTAATAGGGTCTCGCAAGAAAGCGAATGTTTATAAACAATCCTGCCATTAGGTTTTCTAAAACGTACTGTTAACGATAAAGGTGTTCGCTCAATAAACAAATCAAGCTCAGGGTGGTATTTCTGAACTGTTTTAAGCTGTTCTTCCGCATAATTTGCAAGATTTTCGCAACGCACAGCCCTGTCAATTAAATTCTGGTAAGAATTTTGAGCAAGAAAATCCCACAAAATTACAGGTGATAAACCATTACGGGATCCGGCAAACGTGGTATCGGGAGAGCCTATATATTCCGGAGCATCAGGGGGAATTAACTGATATTTAACCTTTGTCATAAAAATCCCGCTTGGCCATGGAGTCCCAACCCATTTATGCCCGCTTGTAACAATAGAATTAACATACGGAAGACGAAAATCAAAAATCGGACCTCGCTCGGCTATTTCGCCCCGATTATAAGCCATTTCCAGAAAAGGCATGTATGATGCGCCTAACGCACCGTCAACATGAATCCAATAACCGTTGCGAACATCCGAATGCCCTTGCTCATCATAAATAACTTCCCTATTTACCAGTCCGTATTTCTCAAAAATCGGCATTAATTTTTCGCCTATTGCTTGAACATCATCATAAGCACCCTTAAAAGTTGTTCCATAATTACAAACAACGAGGATAGGATACCCCTTTGCTGCAAAAAACTCCACAAGAATAGAGAGTTTTTCTACATCTATTGCCCCTGTTCCCTTGCTGCCGTTCAATGACGGTACTTCGAAAAAGTCTTTCGTCCACTCTCCTGTCAAACTTAGAGGATTTTGGCACGGATAAAGATTTTTGCCTATATCATAAAAAGTTGGAATCTGAAGAACACGCATTGCTTTAATGATTGAATAATGAGTATCTTCGGAAAAAAACGCTACAGGCCTGTAAGCATTTGGATTGCCCTGTGAAGAAAGCGCATGAATATATTGTGTCCTGTGTTTTCCGTTTTTATGTTCGTTTCCATTATCAATCAAAAGTTTTTTCCCTGACAAATAATCTCTGGCATTCCAAATTCCGTAAAGGTTTCCTTCTGTACTGCCCATTGTTAATGAATAACCCCAATAACTCTCTGGATCTTTAAAATCATGAGGAGTCTTTGCATTCCAGAGTTTGGCATAATAATCCAGTACAGCTCTTTCTATAGCTTTGCTGTTAGGTGTATAATTCCCTGAAACAAACGGATCTCCAATATTATTAACGTGAAAATTTAAAAATTCTTTTATATCCTCTTCATAATTTAATGTTTGGACATTTTGATATCCCAAAAAATGCTTACTTTGCTCGTCAACATGACCAATATACTCATTCAACGCTTTTTTGCGATCGCTTAAGCTCAGCCCTTCCGTGGATAATTTGAATATTTTTTCATCAATCATTTTTTCCATCCTGTTTTTATAAAGATGAAATTAATTTTAAAAGCAATATTAAGATATTAAAATTCGCTATTTGTATAAATATTTTTATATTAAAACAAATCAAAAAAACTGTTCTTAATTATTCTTAACATTATATGCTGTACAGGTAAATTTTTTTATGTTTGGGTTTTACATAGATAGAATCTACTATAAAAGAGAACTCGACAATGTTTCCCATATCTTTCAGAGGCAATACAGATTTTAATGTTTTATATTTCAATGATGTACACGCCAAAGTAGACAATATAAAGCACTTTAAGACTGCTGTTGATGAATTTGACAGAGAAAATAAAGACAAAAGAACTCTAAAATTTGCCGGAGGAGATATAAATTTTGCCAGTGATTTAGAGCCAAATATTTTACTGATTAAATTAATGAATTTAATCGGATTAGACGCTTCCTGCGCAGGAAATCATGAAATAGAAGGCGGCAACTACTGGGCTAAAGCTATTGAAATAGCAAAACCAAGTTTTAAATTCCTGTCAGCAAATCTTTCTTTTTCAAAACCTAACGAAATGGAAAATAAAATAGCAAAATCAACAGTTATTGAACGAAAAGGAGAACGTGTCGGCGTTATCGGGGTTACTGCTTTTGATTCTGCGGAACTTATTTTTAAAGCAGATTTTAACGATTATGTTTCTGTAAAAGATTTTGAAAAAACAGTAAAAGCAGTAAAACAAGAAGTAAAAATATTGGAAAAACAGGGTATAAACAAAATTTTCTTATTAGCCCATACCGGAGAAAAATCCAAACAACATTTTGAATATTACAAAAATCTTGCAAAGATTGGCGGTATTGACGTAATTATTGGAGGACATGATCATAAAAAAGTCGACAGCTGGTCTGTATCAGAACGAGGCGAACCCGTAAAAGTTGTATCCGCTGAAGCTGCAAATGATGACAATAAAGATACCGAGGACTTAGGGACTTTTGGAATTTTGAAAACTGTATTTAATGATGATGGGGTTCTGATACCCGATAAATGCAAAAATAAAATTAAAAACACAAAGGAATATCCTATATCCACAGAAGTTGTAAAATTAGAAGAAAAAATCCTGCAAAATAATAAAGTGATAAGTTATTCCAATCAAAGTTTAGAATGCAAAAAAAGAAAAACAGAAGAAAATCCTGTTGCAAACCTGTTGGCTGATTCAATGCTCTGGATAGCAAATAAAATAAGCCCGCAGTCTAACATTCAAATAGCACTGATAAATTCAGGGGAAATTAAAGCAGATCTTCCAAAAGGTGAGATTACTACAAAAAATATAAAAGATGCTTTTCCTTTTACCCATAGTGTAACTATGGTAGAAGCGACTTTTACAAAAAAACAATTATTTGATGCTCTTAATTGGGGCGTAGAAACCTCAACATTTCCTAAACCAACCCTTGGTTTATTACAGGTCGGCGGTATGAGATATACGATTGGTAAAGATAATAAAGTAAAAAATGTTTATTTAATCAACAAAAATGGTAGCCTGGGCGAATGTTTGGATAAAATGCCTGACAATAAAAAATACACGGTGGTTTATGATACCTACCTTATGCAAGGTGCAAGCGGAATGTCCAGTTTGAAAAAAGAACCTCATGAACCAAATGTTAAAATTTATCCTTTCAATCACCAGAGCGGACTTCTTGAATATTTAAAACAAAATTTTTCAACTAAACCTTTTGAAGTTAAAACCGGTCGCATTGAGAGAGAAGCTTCAGGTTTAAAACCTACAGAAAAAGAGCCGGTACATTGTTAAAAATAAAAATAATTTATTTGCTTTTAACAGTGATAATTTCAATTTCAGGGACGACTTTAAATCTCACAGGAATTATGCTTGTGCCAATACCTGTACTGACAAATAAATCTTTGTTATTTTCATGCACATGACCGAAAGCATAACGCTGACCAAAGCCGGATGGGACAACTAATCTGCCGAAGACAGGAAGATTTACCTGCCCTCCGTGTGTATGTCCTGATATAGTCAAACTTACCCTTTCAGGCACAAAAGGGAATACATCGGGATTATGACTTAATAATAAAACAGGACTGTTGTCTTTTACTTTACTTAAAGTCGTATCAATCTCGGGAAACCTTTCCATTAAATCTGCAACTCCTGCAATCCATAAAGGTTTACCATTAATAAGCAATTCTTTGACATTGTTTTCTAATACTGTTATTTTTTTATTTTCTAAAACTGCGTCAACTTTTTTCCCGTTATATTTCCAGTCATTATTTCCAAGAACAGCTATTATTCCGTATTTTGATTTTAATTTTGATAAAATATCAGCCACAAGCTCAGGTTTTACAAATTTTTCTCCAATAACACCATGACTTACAAAATCACCCGGTAATAAAATTAAATCCGGCTTTTCTTTATTGGATAGTTCTACAATTTTTTCCAGCTTTTTAGAATTGATAAAAGGGGCGCCTGCATGAATATCTGAAATTATAGCTATTCTGAGATTATCGTGTTTTTTATTCCAATGATTAAGTTTTATAGTTATTTTATTAACAACAATCTCATTAGGTTCAATAAAAAAACTTATAACAACCAAAATTAAAAAAGCTAATAATAGTAAGATTTTTATGATGTTTTTAAAAGAAAAGTTTTTCATTTTTTTTGTTTGCCTTCTTGCTTTTTATGAGTATTTCTTCAGATACGCTTCAATAAATTCATTAATTTCACCGTTCATAACAGCATCAACATTTCCTGTTTCATAATTTGTACGATGGTCTTTTACAAGACTGTACGGATGAAAAACGTAAGACCTTATCTGGCTTCCGAAATTTACATCCATAGCTTCACCTTTAAGCTCAGAAGTTTTCTTTTCATGCTCTGCCTGTTTTAACGCAAGGAGTTTAGAAGCTAATAACTGCATGGCGTTTTCTCTGTTCTGAAGCTGAGAGCGTTCCTGTTGACATTTTACGACAATTCCTGTCGGTTTATGAATTATTCTTACGGCAGACTCAACTTTATTTACGTTTTGACCTCCTGCGCCGCCTGCTCGCATAGTTTCAATTTCTATTTCATCAGAATTAATTTCAACTTTTGACTCAATATCGGGAACAACAGGACTAACTTCCAGTGAAGCAAAGCTTGTTTGACGCTTGCCGTTAGCGTTAAAAGGAGAAATCCTGACTAACCTGTGAACTCCTTTTTCTGCTTTTGCGTAGCCATAGGCATATTTTCCGCTGACTTTTGCAGTTGCGCTTTTTATTCCTGCTTCTTCCCCCTCGGAGGTATCAAGGATTTCCGTTTTCCATCCTTTTGCTTCAGCCCACCTGAGATACATCCTAAAAAGCATTTGCGCCCAATCCTGCGCATCAGTCCCGCCAGCCCCCGCATTTACCGTCAAAATAGCATCCGAAACGTCATACTCGCCTCCGAGCTTTTTCTGAAGTTCCCATTTTTGCAATTCCAAAGTCAATTTTTCAAGACTCTCTTCTATTTCCTGATAAACAGACACATCTTGCTCTTCTTCCGCCAGCTGAATGAGAATTTCAACTTCTTCAGCCTGAGTTTTCCAGTTTTTATATTCTTCAAAAGAGTTTTTAATTTCGCTTAATTCCTGCGAAAGTTTCTGGGCTTCGGCCGGATTATCCCAAATATTGGGTTCCTGAAGCTTTTTTTCAAGCCTGCTTATTCTGTTTATTGATGACTCAGGGTCAAAGACAGCCTCTAACCTGACTCAAAATTTCGTTAATTTTTTCAAGCTCTTTTTTATATTCTATGGTCATTTATTTATCCTTAATTTTTTTTACATGTACTAAAACAATTTTATCACTCATGCTTTTTACAAATAAATATTAAATGTAAAGTTTTGTTAAGAAATTTTGTAATTTCAGAAATGCACGTTTAAATTTGTTCCTCAAGGGGAAAAAACATTATATGCAACCAGTGAAAATCTTCCTTCAATCCTTCTCTCTAATTCCTCTCTCTAATATGTGATAGACTTATCGGCGAAAGCCGGTTTTTTTTGCTTATTTTTTAAGATATTCCCTGCTAAAATAATGGAGAGGAAAAAATTATGAAACAACAGAATTTCTCAAAAGGCAAAGCGGGTGAAAACCTTGCTGTGAGCTTTCTTGAAAAACAGGGATTTAAAATAATAGAAAAAAACTGGCGTTTTTCGCGCATGGGAGAAATAGACATAATAGCTCAAGACAAAAACACCCTTGTTTTTATAGAAGTAAAAGCAAGGAGTTCAAATTTTTTTGGCAATCCTCTTGAATCTGTTGATGAAAAAAAATTTAATAAAATCCAAAAACTGGCTGAAATTTACTTAAGCCAAAATCCAAATAACAGCTACGAAGGCTTCAGGTTTGATTTAATTGGTATTTTGCTTAAAGAAAAACCTGAAATTAATTATATTAAAGGAATTTATTAAAAAGCGCTTTTTGCAAAAAAATATCAGAAGGTAACTACTACAAGTTTCGTTACCTTCTGATATTGATTATATTAGCTCTTTTTAACTTTAATTTAATTCGACAAAAGTATAATTTTTATTAAATATTTAAAAACCTAATAGCCTGCTGGGCGGGAATGCTATAGGTAATGCTTCTTAGCCGTATTCTGATGGTTTAAACACGCAGAATATTAATTAACGTGAATTGCCTGGATAATCAAAATTTACATAAATATTTGTATTGTCATTCTGAGGGCTTTAGTCCGAAGAATCTGTCCGAAAAAGTATTTAAGCTAAAATCCAAAAGGGACAGATGTTTCGCTTTGCTCAACATGACAATAAGAAAATTAATTGGCAATTAGAGTTTAAAATTTAATTTGGGCATGCAAAAAAATCGTATTAAAATAATAGAGAAAGAAAAAGGCAAACATGACTGAAGAATTAAAAACATGGGAAAAAATACAGGAAAAATTGGCAGAAGCGCTTGGCACTCCTGCTTATGAATCATGGATAAAACCCGTTAAATTCAATTCTTTAGATGAAAACAACCTTATAATTTCCACAAACAGCAATATAGCAAAAGAAAAGATTTATAAAAACTATCTTGACCTTATAAATAAAGTCCTTAAAGAAGTCACAGAAAAAAATATCAAACTCAAAATAAAAGTTGAAAAATTTGAAAATATACAACAAAAATTGAATTTTCCCGAATTATCAGACTTAAAACCTGAAAAAAAACCAAGAGAGCTGAAAGAGCCGAAGCAAAATAAAAATATTCCGCTCTCTGAAAACCAGATTGATGCACTAAAAAGTATTTCAAATAATTTAAACCTGAAATATACTTTTGACACGTTTGTGGTGGGCTCTCATGACAAATTTGCACATGCTGCCGCTTTTGCCGTTGCAAAATCCCCAGGAAGGGCTCATAACCCTTTATTTATATATGGAAGCTCGGGTCTTGGCAAAACCCATCTTATGCAGGCAATAGGTCATTATGTGCTTGTAAACCATCCTGATTTAAAAATCAAATACTTAAGCACCGAATCCTTTACAAATGAACTTATAAACTCTATCAGGACAGATAAAATGCCTGCCTTCCGCTCAAAATACAGACAAATGGATGTCTTGCTTCTTGATGATATTCAGTTTATTGAAGGAAAGGAAAACACGCAGGAAGAAATTTTTCATACTTTTAACACTCTTTATGAATCAGGCAAACAAATAATTATCACCAGCGACAGACCTCCAAAAAACATTCCCACACTTACGGAAAGACTCAGGAGCCGTTTTGAATGGGGACTTTTAGCCGATATTCAAATTCCTGATATAGAAACAAGAATTGCTATTCTTAAAAACAAAGTGGAGCGTGAGAACTTAAACGTTCCTGACGATGTTCTGGAAATTATTGCAATTGCCTATCAAAACAATATTCGCGAACTTGAAGGCGGCTTAAACAGGGTGATTGCTTACGTAAGCATTAATGACTGTCCTATGACGGTTGAATCCGTAAAAAAAATAATGAATTTCTCGGGTTCCGGAAAAAATTTAACTTTAGATAAAATAATCGAAATAACCGCAAATCATTTTTCAATGGAATCAGCCGATATTAAAGGGCAATCAAGAGCAAAAGAATTTTCTTATGTAAGGCAAATAGCTATTTATCTTTCCAGAAATCTGACAAACTCCAGTTTCCCTTCAATCGGCAACGCTTTTGGCGGAAGAAAACACACAACTATTCTTTATGCCTACGAAAAAATGAAAGAAGAAATTCAAACAAACAAAATTTTATCTGAAACAGTAAACGAAATTTCAAATAAAATTACTTCTTAACAGGATTGATATTAAAGCTTCTTAATATTTTCTGCCGACAGCTTTTTTATGCGCAGCCCACTCAATTTCATCATTAAGCGGCTCCAGTTCTATTTTTCCATGATTTCTTTCAAGCGAAAGCTTTATTAAATAATCTGTAAAATGCGGATTTTTTGGCAAAAACGAACCATGAAGATAAGTTCCGAATACATTATTATAAAAAGCGCCTTCTGTTTTGTCTTTCCCGTTATTACCATTGCCTACAACAACTTTTCCCAGAGATTTTGTTTCTCCCTGAAGATAAGTCAGCCCGCTATGATTTTCAAACCCGACAAGATTTTTTTCTTTTAAAGCAAAATCTGTTTTAACTGTCACATTCCCGATATATCTCGTATTTCCGGCAACAGTATAAGCATCTAAAAGGCTTATGCCTTTTAACTCATCTCCGGCATGGGGTTTATAATAATGCCCTAAAAGCTGATACCCGCCACAAATCGTAAGAAAAACAGCCATATTATCCCTTGCCTGAATCAAAGCTTCTTTTTGTTTTTGTAATTCCTCTGCTACGGCAATTTGCTGCTGATCCTGCCCTCCGCCGATAAAATAAAAATCATATAAATCAGGGTCAATTTTATCGCCCTGATGAATTTCATGGATTTCAGCATCTATATTTCGCCATAAACAACGATTAACAAAGGCAAGTACATTGCCTTTGTCACCGTATATGTTTAATAATTCAGGATATAAATACGCTATTTTTAGTTTTAACAATACTAAGCCTTTGTGTTTATTAAATTTGCCACCTTATCAATTGGTAGATCCACCTTAATATGGTCTTCAGCCAGAGCAGATTTACTAAAGTAAATTAGCGTCGCAGAATCAGTAGGGCTATAAAGTCTTTTTACATCATCAGGATTTACAAAATTATTTTTACCAACTTTTACTACTCTTCCAAAGCCTAGGTTTTGCATTCCCAAAGGTTTAATCATTTTTTCTTTCTCCTTTTGTTCAGTTAACAGCTAAATTTTCTTTCTAACTATAGAACGAACATAAAGAAAAAAATTAATATCTTTCAGCCGAAACATTAAGGAATTGTTACATTTTTTTGAAAAATTCCCACTTTTTAATTTACAAAAACAGGTTATTTAATTTTGGAAGCGGCATGGATTCTGGCAACTGCACGAGAAAGAGCTGCATTCGCTCTATCAGCATCAATATCTTTGGCACCTGTTCTTAAACGAGTTTCTGCTCTTTCTTTTGCTGAGTTTGCTCTTGCTACATCAATCTGTTCACCGAGTTCCGCCAAATCAGAAAGTATCGTAACCGCATTGTCTTTTACCTGAAGAATTCCGCCCATAGTAGAAATAAATTCTTTTTTGTTATCCTTAATATATTCGGTTACCCCAATATCAAGCGGTGTCATGTAAGAAATATGATCGGGAAGAATTCCGAATTCTCCTTCCAAAGATTGAGAATAAACAGCATCAACTTCTTCTTCAAGGAGGATTTTTTGGGGAGTAATTATTTTAAGATTTAATTTTTTTGGCATTTTTTATTCGCCTCTTGCCATTTTTGCGGCTTTTTCCTGAACTTCTTCTATTGTGCCTACCATATAAAAAGCCTGTTCGGGAAGCTCATCATGTTTGCCTTCAAGAATTTCTTTGAACCCTTTAATTGTATCTTCAAGTTTAACGTATTTTCCCGGAGTTCCTGTAAATGTTTCAGCAACAAAGAAAGGCTGACTGAGGAATCGTTGAAGTTTTCTTGCTCTTGAAACGGTGATTTTATCTTCTTCGGAAAGCTCGTCCATACCAAGAATTGCAATGATATCCTGCAAATCTTTATATCTTTGAAGTACCTGCTGAACACCTCTGGCTGTGTCATAATGATCATCGCCTATAATTCTCGGGTCAAGCACACGGCTTGTGCTGGCAAGAGGATCAACAGCAGGATAAATTCCAAGCTCGGAAATTTGTCTTGAAAGTACTGTTGAAGCATCCAAGAATGCAAATGTTGTAGCAGGTGCCGGATCGGTTAAATCGTCAGCAGGGACATAAATTGCCTGAACAGATGTGATTGAACCATCTTTTGTACTGGTAATTCTTTCCTGAAGTTCGCCCATTTCTGAAGCGAGTGTCGGTTGATATCCTACCGCGCTTGGCATACGTCCCAAAAGTGCTGATACTTCCGAGCCTGCCTGTGTAAATCTGAAAATATTATCAATAAACAATAATACATCCTGTTTTGCGGTATCTCTAAAATATTCCGCAACCGTAAGCGCACTTAAGCCTACTCTCATCCTTGCTCCAGGAGGCTCGTTCATTTGTCCGTAAACAAGAGCAACTTTATCGATAACGCCTGAGTCTTTCATTTCATGCCAGAGATCGTTTCCTTCTCTGGTTCTTTCTCCAACACCACCGAAAACAGAAACTCCGCCGTGTTCCTGGGCAATATTATGAATTAATTCCATAATAATAACTGTTTTTCCAACGCCTGCACCACCGAAAAGACCGATTTTACCGCCTTTCGGATACGGTTCAAGAAGGTCAATAACTTTAACGCCTGTCTCAAAAATTTCCCTGTCCGTATTTTGATCAATCAAAGTCGGTGCAGGTCTGTGAATAGGATAGTGATCTTCTGCCTGTATAGGCTCGCCTTCGTCTACAGCCTGACCCAATACATTTAAAATTCTTCCTAAAGTTGCGTTTCCTACAGGAACTTTTATCGGTTCCTGTGTATTTACAACTTCCATACCTCTTCTTAAACCGTCAGTACTTGACATTGCAACTGATCTTACTCTGTTTTCTCCCAGCAACTGCTGAACTTCTGTTACAAGATCAGGATTTTGCTGTCCGGGATATGCATTTTTTATTATAAGAGCGTCATAGATCTGAGGCAGTTTGCCTCCGGGAAATTCAACGTCCACAACAGGACCTATAACCTGTGTTATTAAACCTGTTGTTTTTTCTTCAATTACTGATGTCATAAGTACCTCTTAATTATCTATATAACTGTTAAATTCTTTTCAATAGATTTTATTACTTGAATTTTATCTTTATTCTCCACAAAAATCAAACAATTAACATTTTTCCTGAATTCATTAAATTCCTGTTTTTCGAGCTTATTAAACAACATTTCAATATTTTCTGCCAAAATCTCTGTAATAATAGTTTTTTGCGCATTTGCAAACAATGATAAATATTTAATATCATTAGCGCAAACAACTTCTTCAACATAAATTACATCGGGCGATTGAAAATCAATAAATTTTGCCGCTTTTTCAAAGTTAAACCCGACTTTTTCTTTTAATTCACACTGGGTTATTCCCTCTAAATCATACTTTGCAATAGATTCAACCGTCATTATGTTTTTATTTATTTTATCAAGCGAATTTAATATTGAATAAGCAATAAAACTTTTTCCGCTTAAACCAGGACCTGAGACAAGGATAATTCCTGATTTTTTAATGTTTTCTTCAAGAAATATTCTGTCATTTTCTTTCAAAGAAAGCTCGTTTACTGTTTCAGGATGCCTGTAAAGCTTTATTGTAATCCTTTCACCTTTTACTGAAGGGAAAGTAGCGATTATAGAAGTTATGCATTCTCCCGCTGCATCAGAAGACTTTGCCTGTAGTCTTCCCGAACGGATAAGTCCCTCTTCTGTTTGTTTTACTCCTGCTGCCGCCAAATAAAAATTAAATTTGCCAAGCTGAGGAACTTCATGGGCAGAAGGATCGAGCCCTGCTATAGATTTTAATTTGGAATTAAAAAGAGGGGTTAAAAGAAGAGGAATTGCTCCTTTTTCGTAAAATTGATTTTCTTTTTTAAATTTTATAAACTTGCCTTCGCCTGTATTCTCCAGAATTATTTCATAGACTTCTTCCAGAAGTGCCTGAAAAATAATGGCATTAATTACTTTTTCCGCCTGAAACTCATTTATAATTCCTGTATTAAGCTCATCTCTCCAGTCGAATTTTTTATTCACTTCAACTTCGTTTTCTTTAAAATCCCTAAAAAAATAAAACTTGTTTACAGATTCCAAAATAAGTCTTTCAGAAGATATTACAGGCTCAATCTGGCAGTTTACCGATTTTACAAGATTATTTAAAACAAAAAGATCTAACGGATCTGCCATAGCAATAGTTAAAACATCTTCTATTCTAAAAAGCGGAATTATTTTGTACTTTTTTGCATCTTCGGCGGAAATAAAACAAAGACACTGCTCGTCAAGAGAATAATCTTCAAGATTTATATACGGAATATGAAGGTTATTCTCTATAAATTTCAGTAAAGTTTCTTCAGAAAGCAAATTTTCACGCACCAAAACCTGACCTAGATGCAAATTGTTTAATTTTGACAATTCTTCCGCAGCGGTCAAATCTTCAAAATTCAAAAGTTTCTCTCTCACAAGGTCGTATTTGAGTTTTTCTATAGTTTTATTTGAAAAATATTCCTGCATAATAAAGTTATTTTATCATGCCAAACAAAAACAGGAGATTTTTTCTTTCCCCGTATTTTTTATAACAAATACTCGTGTTTGCTTCTCTTGCAGTAGTTAACAAAAAAAGGTTTTAACGGGCATAATTACCTGTGAGTTTGTAGCCCTGAATATTTAACATAATCTGAATAAGACCTGCTAAACCGACTATAGCGTTTATTAATCTGGCAACAAGAGGAATACTTTCGCTTGTTGTTGCTGCAAAGCCCCATGAAACTGCCGCCATAATAACTATGGCATAAGTAACCGTATAAAAATATCTCATCATGAGCTGTATTCTCCTTTTTTTAACCCTCTGTCAAAAACTGAGGGAATTAATAAAAAAATATAAAAAGACAGGGATTTTCATTTATTCCCTGTCTTTTCAAGTATTACCAATTTTTAGTGAGCAAAGCCTCTGGCAAATTTATGGTGTTGACTGCTAAGTATAATTTCCGTAACAGCAGATAACCCCACAAGCGAATAAATTATTCTGCTAAATGCTGTCATGTCTCCAAATAAAAATGCCACGAGATCAAATCTGAAAAACCCTACAAGACCCCAGTTTAAAGCTCCTATAATAATAAGAGCGTATGCAACAATATGTAAAATTTTCATAATATATCGCCTCCTTGTTAGTACAATAATAAGGACTTTTTTGTTTAATTTAAAGAGCATAAGGATGTATTTAAGTTTTATAAATTAGGCTGAAAGTCTTACATATAAGAGCCTATCTTGTTAAAAATATATAAATAAAGATTTTAGTATTCAATTCTTTAGTATTCTATTTCTTTATATAATCTTTAGTTGTAAAATTAAATTCTTTTGATATTCTTATCTTTAATAAGGGAAAGAGATCATAAGACTAAACGTCTTGTTACTGCTACAAAATCCCCTCGATTGAACTTAATTTTTATTAAAAGAGAAAAATTACACTCCATAAATTAAAAATACGAGGTATTAAAAATAGTGTGCGGAATAGTTGGTTATATAGGAAATGAGCCTTTAATCTCTTTTTTATTAAATGGTCTTAGCAAACTTGAATACAGGGGATATGATTCGGCAGGAATAGCAATCCATAAACAGGATTCAATAAAAATCTTTAAAGCTCAGGGCAAACTTGATAACCTGAAAAATATTCTTAAAGGCAACTCAAAAGACGAAGAAGCCTTAATCGGTATCGGTCATATAAGATGGGCAACCCATGGAGCTCCGAACGAAATTAATGCGCATCCCCATATAAGCAGCGAAAAAAAAGTTGCGCTTGTTCATAACGGGATTATAGAAAACTATAAAGAATTAAAAGAAGAACTGACCGCAAAAGGGTTTGAATTTCAATCGCAGACAGATACCGAAGTTATTGCACACCTGATTGAAGACTGCCTGCAAGATGCAAAAGATTTTGGACATGCCATAAGACGCGCTCTTAATAAACTTGACGGTGCTTATGCACTGGGAGTAATTTTCAAAGACTCTCCCGATACACTTTACGCAGCCAAAAAAAGTGCGCCCCTGATAGTCGGATTAAGCGACAAAGGAAACTACATAGCAAGCGATGTGCCGGCTTTGCTTGAATATACAAAAAAAGTGATTTATCTGAACGACTTTGAAATTGCGGAAATCAAAGAAAATTCCGTAAAAATCACAGATATGGACGGAAATGTTTTAGCAAGAGAAGCTGAAATTATACCATGGGAACCTGTTTCCATAAACAAAATGGGCTATAAGCATTTTATGCTTAAAGAAATTCATGAGCAGCCTGATGTAATAAGACAAACCTTGTTTAACAGATTAACGGGTTCATCAAATCCTATTCATCTTGACGAAGTAAAACTGAACGAAGAAAGCCTGAAAAATCTTGACAGAATCCAGATTATTGCCTGCGGAACTTCTCTGCATGCCGCCCTTGTCGGTAAATATCTTATCGAGGAATTTATAGGAATCCCTGTCGATGTTGAAGCTTCCAGCGAGTATATTTACAAAAGAGTTATTTCTAATAAAAATTCTCTCACAATAGGCGTTTCTCAGTCTGGAGAAACAGCGGATACGATTACGGCGCTAAGACTGGCAAAAGAAAAAGGCTCTCATATTCTTGTAATAACAAACAGACCCGATTCAACAATGGCAAGAGAAGCTGACAGCCTTCTTCCCATAAACGCAGGGTTTGAAGTGAGTGTCGCTGCTACAAAATCCTATACCGCACAGCTTTTGGCGTTTTATCTTCTTGCTTTAAGACTTGCTGAAATCAACAAAAGCCTTGATTCAGAAAAGCTTAAAGAATACAAAAAAGAACTTCTCCAGCTTCCTCATAAAGTTGAAATAATTTTAAACAACACTGAAGAAATTAAAAAATGTGCAATAAAATTCAACGCCTCAAAAGATTTTATATTCATGGCAAGAGGAATTAATTACCCTGCCGCTCTTGAAGGGGCTTTAAAGCTTAAAGAAATCAGCTATATTAACGCTACAGGCTATCCTGCAGGAGAATTAAAACACGGACCTATTGCCA
This sequence comes from bacterium, assembly GCA_037147175.1. NCBI lineage: Bacteria > bacterium. The sequence goes on along the minus strand of JBAWVS010000005.1, from coordinate 3,708 downwards.
TGCTTGATAAAACAATGCCGGTTGTTTCAATACTTGTTCCGGGGAAAGTTCTTGAAAAAGTTCTTTCAAACAGCGAGGAGTCAAAGGCAAGAGAAGCTCGCATGATAGCTGTAACATCAAGCGATGATAAAAAACTTGAATCAATTTTCAGGTATATAATTAAAGTTCCGTATACTGATGAGATATTTTCCCCAATTTTGACAACGATTCCGATGCAGCTGCTGGCTTATTACATAGCAGAATTCCTCGGTAAAGATATTGATCAGCCAAGAAACCTCGCCAAGTCAGTTACTGTAGAATAAATCATTCGTTTTGTTCACGAGGATAACTCAATGATTTTCGTTCCGTGCTTCAGGGGCAAAGCTCCTGACTGTGTTGACCCCTTGGGTTAAGGTTTTTCTTTCTTTTGGTTCGTTTTCTCTTCTTTTTGCGTTCAAAAAGAAAGAAAATGAACAAGCGGAAAACTTAGAAAATCAGATGGAAATTTTAGCAGACATTATCTTATTACTTTAAACTGTGTTACATACTACAAAAAACTTAAACTTTTACCAAGTAAAAACTTGTGCATGGTATAATATTAGTGAGAGGATTTATCGATTATTAAGTATCTCGGGAAATCAAAAGTACTATTATCAGAATATAGCAGGAATAGTTATAAAAAAACATTCCTTAAATTAGAAAAAACAGGCATGTACAAAGAATTAATTTATATAAGGATTCAATAGTGGATACAACTATGACAGAAACATCAAATCAATATAACGCAAGTAACATTCGTGTGCTGGAAGGACTGGAAGCCGTAAGATTAAGACCCGGTATGTATATTGGTTCAACAAGCCAGAGAGGCTTGCATCACCTTATTTACGAAATCGTGGACAATTCTATTGACGAAGCTCTTGCAGGTTACTGTTCTGAAATAAAAGTAACCATTAATAAAGATGAAAGCATTACTGTTATAGATAATGGTAGGGGTATTCCTGTTGATGTAAAAGAAGAATCAGGAAAATCTGCGCTTGAAATAGTACATACGGTACTTCATGCGGGCGGTAAATTCGGAGATGGCGGATATAAAGTTTCCGGCGGACTTCATGGCGTTGGTGCCTCCGTAGTAAACGCTCTTTCCGAAAAAATGATTGTCGAAGTTTCCAGAAACGGTTGGGTTTATAAACAAACATATCTTAGAGGCGAGCCTACTTCTCCTGTTCTTAAAGAACATGAAACCACCGAAAGAGGAACAAAAACCACTTTCTGGCCTGATCCTGAAATTTTTACCGAAACTACGCATCTTGACAGGGATATTGTTTCAAAAAGACTCAGAGAAATGGCTTTTCTCAACAAAGGACTGAAACTCATTTTCAAAGACGAAGAAACCGAAAAAGAAAATGTGTTTTTCTACGAAGGCGGAATTTCAAGCTATGTTGAATATTTAAATAAAAACAGAGATGTTATCCATCCCGGTATTGCATACATTGATCAAACAAAAGACGATGTTCAAGTTGAAGTAGCTTTTCAGTATACGGAAGCCTACAATGAATCTGTCTTGAGTTTTGCAAACAATATAAGCACAATGCACGGCGGAACCCATCTTACCGGATTTAGAAACGCTCTTACAAGAGTTGTCAACGATTATGGAAGAAAAAATTCCATGATTAAAGACGGCGAAGAAAATTTATCCGGAGATGACGTAAGAGAAGGAATTACCGCTATTATAAGCGTTAAAGTTCCAAATCCACAGTTTGAAGGACAAACAAAAGAAAAACTCGGAAACAGCGAAGTTCAGGGCATTGTAAACAGTATCGTCCTTGAAGCTTATCAGGATTGGTTTGAACAAAACCCCAAATGCGCAAAAACTATCATTGCAAAAGTAATTCAGGCTCAAAGAGCAAGAGAAGCCGCAAGAAAAGCAAGAGAATTAACAAGAAGAAAAAGCGTTCTTGAAAATTCTACTCTTCCGGGAAAACTCGCTGATTGCAGCAACAGAGACCCTGAACAATGCGAAATATATATAGTTGAGGGCGATTCTGCGGGCGGTAGCGCAAAACAGGGCAGAAACAGAATGTTTCAGGCTATTCTTCCTTTAAGAGGTAAAATTCTTAACGCTGAAAGAGCCCGTATTGATAAACTTTACAATAATAACGAGATTCAGTCCCTTATTCAGGCGCTGGGAATAAGCATAAGCAAAGATGAAGATCAATTTGAGATGGAAAAATTGCGCTATCACAAAATAATCATCATGACAGATGCTGACGTTGACGGAGCGCACATTAGAACACTTCTTTTAACGTTCTTTTTCAGATATGCAAAGCCTCTAATAGAAAAAGGTCATATATGTATAGCACAACCGCCTCTTTATAAACTTACAATAGGCAAAAGCTCCGAGTATTTTTACGATGACAGAGCTCTTGATAAAGTTCTAAGAGGAAGAGGAGTAAACAATTTAAACCTGTTTGATTCTTCGAAACAAAAATCCTGTCAGGGAGAAGAGCTGGTCAAACTCATAGGAAACATGTCCAGCTACTACAGTTCCTTTAAAAATCCTATTATAAACGTCATTCCTGAAATTATTATAAGAGGATTAATAGGCTCAGAAGCCAAATCAGAACATTTTGAAACGCTTGAAACATTGGAAGAATTAAACGCTTTACTAAGCGAATATCTTACAAATCACGGCGTAACTTTCAGAACAAAATTGAAAGAAAACGAATCAGGCAAAAATTCGATTGTTGTATATACGGGGGATGAAGAAAATCCTGCGATTATTACAGCGCCGCTTATTAACAGTATCGAATACAAGAGAATTAAAGAAGCTTACCCTCAAATCAGATCATTTCTTCTCGAAGAAGAAACCAGCTTGCATCTTGTAATTGATGATAAAACAGACGTAACAATAAATTCTTTTGAAGAAATAAATAAAATAGTTGAAGAAAGAGGAAAAAAAGGTGTAAATATCCAGAGATTTAAAGGTCTTGGAGAAATGATGCCTCAGCAGCTCTGGGAAACTACTATGAATCCTGAAACAAGAACTCTTTTAAAAGTTGATATTGATGATGCGGTAGTTTGCGACCAGCTTTTTGACACATTAATGGGTGAAAGAGTTGAACCTAGAAGAGAATTTATCGAATCAAACGCAATGTACGTAAAACATTTAGATATCTAATTAAAAAATATAATAAAAAAGAGACGGTTTTCAAAACCGTCTCTTTTAATTTTAAATAGAAAATACAATGATTTTTATTTCTTCAAAGTTTAAACTATATATAAAAAATTGTTTTTAGAGATGCCCCAAAATAAGCTTAAACAAGAAGGCGGTCAATATGAGAAAAAGTATTCTAAAAATATCGACTGATAAAGACAAAAATAATATTAAACATTTAAAAAGCAAGGATCTTACAAACCGAAAATTGTTATTATTAGGTGGGACAAAAGGTGAAGATGTGCACCTGAAAAAAATCAAAAAAGATGATACAAATAAAAATTATTATACATAAATTTAAAAGCGACTTTTTATTAAACAAAAAGTCGCTTTTAATATTTTTTAATAATCTTAAATTTTAAAGACAGCTACCTGTTTTGCGAGAACTTCTGCAACACCTGCAAGGGTTTGAGAGTTTGCACTAATTTCTTCAAGACTTGCTGTCTGTTCTTCTGTGATGCTGGAAATCTCTTCTGCGCTTGCTGCCGTTTCTTCTGTTATCGCAGAAATGTTTT